>JAMXCY010000026.1 GCA_024543015.1 Candidatus Omnitrophota bacterium
GCAGGCATTAATCTTCGATTCCACTTTTAATAGCTATAAAGGAGCAGTTGCCTATGTGCGCATCTTCAACGGCCATATTGAGACAGGAATGAAGTTGAAGATGATGTCTACGGATAAGACTTACGAAGTGGAAGAGCTGGGTGTCCTTAGTCCCAAGCCGGTCAAACTGCAAAAATTAAATTGTGGAGAAGTAGGCTATCTTAACTGCAATATCAGAAATGTACACGATATTATAATCGGAGATACGGTTACAAATGCTGAAGTTGCCGCTCAGGAGCCCTTGCCTGGTTACAGGAAATTCCAACCTATGGTTTTCTGTGGTATTTATCCGGTGAATAATAAAGATTTTCCCCAGCTTCGCCGGGCGATGGAGAAATTACGCCTTAATGACGCCTCTTTTGTTTATGAGCCGGAGTCTTCACAACAGGCAGGATCTGGTTTTCGTTGCGGGTTTTTAGGGCTTTTGCATATGGAGATAACCCAGGAACGCCTGGAAAGAGAATACGGGCTTAACTTAATTCTCACTACTCCCAATGTAATCTATAAAGTAAAGAAGAAAGGCGGCCAGGAGATTGAGATGGACAGTCCGGCAAAATTTCCCTCTCCCCATGATGCTGCTGAGTTTCAAGAGCCGTTTATTCGCGCTTTTCTGATGATTCCGGCTCAGAGTATCGGAGAAATTATGGAGCTGGCCCAGGGCCGCAGAGGAAAATACTTAAGCACAGAATATTTAAGCCAGGATACCGTAAGATTAGTTTATGAATTACCTCTGGCTGAGGTCATCGTTGATTTCTATGACCGGATTAAGTCGCTTACTAAGGGCTACGGTTCTTTAGATTATGAACTTATAGGTTTTCGACCGGCCAAACTGGTTAAATTGGACATCTTAATTAATGAGAAAGTTTGTGAGGCGCTTTCTTCTATCGTGCATAAGGACAAGGCCCAGGCTAAGGGAAGAAGGCTTGTGGAAAAAATGAAAGAGCTGATTCCCCGACAGTTATTTCAGGTAGCCATTCAGGCTGCTGTGGCCAATCAGGTGATTGCCAGGGAGAGCGTGCGCCCCTTAAAGAAACACGTCACCGGCAAATGCTACGGTGGAGATATCACCCGCAAGCGCAAGCTCTGGGAAAAACAAAAAGCTGGGAAAAAGCGGATGAAGCAATTTGGTAATGTGCAGATTCCGCAAGAAGCCTTCATGGCCGCATTAAAAATATAATGAAATATATTATTGATGGTTATAATGTGATTCATCAGATTGAACAGCTTAAGGGCAAGAGGTTGCGCAGCCAGCGGGAAGGTTTAATTGGACTTTTAGAGGCCGCGCAAGCGCAAAATAAGAGATTTAGAGATTTGACCATAGTCTTTGACGGACAAAGTGATGTTTTAGCGCCCCGCATTCATTCAACGGTTAAGATTATCTTTACCAGAGGAAAAAGCGCAGATAAAAAGATAAAAGAGATTGTAGACGCTTCAAGCTTTGCCCGGGATATCAGCGTCATCAGCGATGACCGAGAGATCATCTCTTTTATCAGTTCAGCAGGCGCAAAAAAGATATCGGTAGATGAATTCTTGAAAAAAGTCTATCGCTCTCAAAACAGGGAGAGCAGTTTTAAATTAGATCAAGCCCAGGTTTGCAAAATTAACCAAGAACTTGAGAAGCTATGGCTAAACGAATAGAAAGGAAGGGAAGTGAAAGAGAAGACTAAAAAGTTAATCCGGGAATATGTAGAGTCCTTATTGATTGCAGCGGTTTTAGCTTTAATTATCCGCACCTTTATTGTTACCCCTTTTAAGATACCGACAAGTTCGATGGAACCTACGCTTATGCCCGGAGATAAAATTTTCGTTAACCGCTTTATTTACCGATTTGGTTTACCCAAACGCGGTGATGTCGTTGTTTTTCGTTATCCCGAGAACCCCCGTCGGGATTTTATCAAACGCTTGGTGGCCTTTGGCGCAGAGACAATAGAAATTGCCGACGGAAAATTAATGATTAATGGCGAAGTGGTGGATGATCCAGAGATTTTTCAAGAGTTAGAGTATTACAACCGTGGCGCCTATGGGGCAGAAGATGCCCAGATTACTATTCCCAAAGATTGTTATTTTGTTTTAGGAGATAATAGCGGCTCATCTCGGGATTCACGATATTGGGGTTTTGTGCCGCGTAAATTTCTCTTGGGCAAAGCCTTTGTAATCTGGTGGCCCCCTAAAAGAGCAAGAGCAATCAAATGACGCTAAACTTAGCTAACAGGCTTTCTGCTTTTAGAATTCTGCTTATCCCTTTATTCATTGCGGCCATAATGTATTATAGGCCAGAGAAGGACTACTTACGCCTTTTGGCCATCGGCATATTTGTTTTGGCCATCTTAAGCGATGCCTTAGACGGCTATATTGCCAGAGTCAAAGGCGAGCGGACAAAACTGGGCACATTCTTCGATCCCTTGGCCGATAAGCTTCTTTTAATTACAGTTTATATTTGTCTTTCTCTAGTTAAGACTTTGCCTGCTCAATTTAAGCTAGCACCCTGGGTAGCCATCATCGTGATCAGTCGAGATGCCATTCTTGTGTTAGGTTCAGCGCTGATTTATATGGTTAACGGAGAGCTAAATATTTCTCCTACTATTTTCGGCAAGATCGCCACATTCTTGCAAATGATAACGGTGTTGGCGCTGTTGTTACAGCTGAAGATACTTTTTCCGCTACTCTATGTAATGATTTTCTTTACCGTCTTATCCGGCTTAGATTATATTCGCATCGGCAGTAAACAGTTTAACTCAAGCAGCAACACAAAATAGGGGAACCTTGAGGCTATGTTGATTTTATTGGTCGCTTTTTCTTATCTTCTAGGTTCGATTCCTGTGGGCTATATCTTAACTCGTATTTTAAAAAGGGTTGATATTCGCCGTTGTGGTAGCGGCAATCCCGGTGCTACCAATGTCTTTAGAGTGGTCAATCCTGGAGCTGGAGTGACAGCTCTAGCCTTAGATATGCTTAAAGGTATAATTCCGGTAACAGCCTTTGCTGATTTTCTCTTGCACAGTCAAGGTGGGCTTGATCAGATTACGGTCCGCCTGATTTTGGCTATAGCTGCTGTTTGTGGACACAACTGGACAATCTTTTTAAACTTCAAGGGCGGTAAAGGCGTGGCCACCTCAGCAGGGGTGCTTGTGGGTTTAAGCTTTAAAATACCGGACTTAGGCCTGATTGTCGGGCTTTGTTTAGGGGTTTGGCTATTAGTGCTTTTAACTACAGGTTATGTTTCTTTAAGTTCAATTATCACGGTTTCGGCCTTGCCTATATTTATGCTGGTCTTTAATCAGCCCTTTAAGTTAGTGATTTTTGCGGCTGCACTTTGTTTATTTGTGGTCTATCGTCATAAGTCTAATATTCGCCGTCTGTTACGAGGTGAAGAAGGCAGAATCTTCCGTCAATCTTGAGCTTGCCCAAGGATTGACAAAACCCTATCCATATGGTATACTTAAGATGAAATTGCTTCGGGCAATTTATTTTTTATTAGGTAAGTAAATACTTTTAAAAAGTGTTGATTTACCCGAAAAGGCAATTTCCTAAGATAATAAGAGGAAGGCACAAAGCCACGGGCCTTATTCGGGAAGCCGGGTTATCGAAGGTGACTTTGGTTGCCCGGCTCATATTATAACTGTTTGTAAATGTTGGCGTTAGGAGATAAAGTGCTGACAGCACAAAGGAGGAGGGCCCAGATGCGTGACATCATGTTTAAGAACTTAACCTCCTTGGATCACCATAGAAGGGATATTTTTTTGTCAGAAGACTCTGTGCAGAATGGAGTTACGACAAAGACTCAGAAGCACTTTATCTATTTCATCCGCGACCATGAATTTTTAGATGATCCGCAGAAATTAGAAGATTGGCTTAAGAGCTATGCCGGTAATGGTCCGCGCTTGAAGAATCTTTCGGTTCTGAAAAGCTATGACAGCAAAACCGGAGAAGAGAAGTTTGAAGTTAAAATAATAGGAAATCTCTATATCTTGCGCGAGCAAGACATATTTAATGTTGATTTTACACAGATCTTTAAAATAGACCGCAAAGGCGAAATTTTAAAAGGACAGAAGAAGTAAATAAAAGGCGCATAATTTGGTTGGGTTTGTATTCAAAGAGATCCCCCTCCTTGCAAGCTTGACCGATGCGCCTTTTTTATGTCTTTTTTACTATCTGGTGGAGGCCTGGCCTCCACCAGCTTTGGTTGAGGCTAAGCCTCAACCAGTTTAAAGCCTCAACCAGTTTAGCATTATGTAAGATTTAGTAAAATTTATTAAAATACTTGACAAATTGGAATGGGGGTGGTATAGTACTGTTCCTGCTCAAAAGATGAGTTGGGTATCTAGGAGGGGAGATTACGGTGGAAGATGCCTATATGACCATCAAGGAGCTGGCTAACTACCTGCGGGTCAAGCAGAGCACGGTGTATAACTGGATCAACAGTGACCGCGTTCCTGCTTCTAAAGTAGTCGGCCAGTGGCGCTTCAGACGAAGCGAAATTGATGAGTGGATAAAAAACAGCAATAGCAATAATAATAATAAAAATCGACAAAAGAACGGTCAGAAAATAGAAGATTCTGGCCGTTTTTCTTTTCAGCAAAGATCTCTTATAGGAAATAGCCAACAGACAAATATAGAGAAGCAAAAATATGCACGCCATGCCATTAACAACTCCGGCGCCAATCAATTCTTCGTTGAAAGACGCAAAGATGAGAGAATTTTTATAAAAGAAGGAGAGATGTTTATCAAAATAATAGTAAATTTCCCTGAAAGGCATGAATTTGTTGGTCAGATTATTGATATGACCTCTTCGGGATTATCATTTAAGCTGAAGAGCGAAAAAGAAGGTATTTTGCCCGGAACTCCACTTAAAAATATTGTAGTCGCTAATGATAGGTATCAAAAGAAAATTAGTAACTCATATATAAGATATTGTAATCCTATAGATGAAAATAATCCAAACGATTTTAAGGTGGGCCTTGAATTTGATATTGCCCCATTTGAACATTCAATTATTAGAAGAAAATTGTTGGGCTCCTATAAAATAAGGATGCCTAGATATGGAAACTGGTCTTTTACGCTTTTAAAATGGAAAATTGCATTTGTCTATAAATGGAAAAATATCATTTCAGATAAATTAATTAACTTTTCAAAATTTGGCATCGCTTTCAAGATTGACAAACAAAGCGATTTTGTTTTTAGAAAGGGAGATGTATTGCTTGAGTTCTCTTTGGTCTTAGAAAGTGACTTAATTTATACAGGCAAAACAAACATTGTTGATTTGCAAGAACACGATGATAACATAATTGTTAGGTGTTCGCTAGACGGTTATATTGATTTAGAGAATGTTTTTTCGTTAGCCAGAGGCAAAATAGAATCTAAAGATATTGTACATTTTATTTCTAATATCGAGAAGACGAAGCCGGTGGAAACAATATTTAAGGCTGAAGTGGCCGACCTTAGGTTCTTTTTGGAAAAAACAAAAGAAAAGTTAGACGTAGAAGAAAAAGAAATCGTTTCTAGAAATGACTCCATTGACAGGGAGCATTACCATAGAGTAATTCTCGATGGAATTTTTAATTCGGTATCCACAAAATTAAACGAATATTTTAGCAATATATGGCAAATTGTAAGAAGTTTTGAAGAAACTAAATATAATTTACATAAGCGCTATTTTCAACAACACCTACTGCATCTATTTTTACTTTCTCCTTTTGGTAAACGTTCCTTTGTTAAACCATTGGGCCATGCAGGCGATTATATGATGATCGATATGTTATATAATAATCCAGACGAGGGCGAAAGCATTTTTGCTAAACTAATAAACAGACATGCCTACTATCAAAATGCCTCCAAAGCGGTTAGAAATAGGATCCCAATTCTTCAACAGAAATTTAATTCATTATTGAAGAACAGGCCAAATCAAACTGTAAACATAATGAGCGTTGGCAGTGGTTCGGCAAAAGAGATACGGGAAATAGTTAAAGATAATAATGATATTGAAAGATGTATTTTTACACTTGTAGAAGCTGATGAAGAAGCAATTTTTTATAGCCGGGAGAAAATTATTGACTTGTTTATCCAAAAAGGCAAAAAGGTCAAGATAAACTTTATCAATAAAGCTGTTGATCAGTTAGTAAAAGAAAAAGAATTAGTTGAGAAAATTGGTAAATATGATTTAATATATAGTATTGGGTTGTTTGACTATTTTACTTTAAACGTATCTAAACGTTTAACAACAAATTTGTATAATTTTCTCGCTCCAAAAGGCAAGTTAATCATAGGCAACTTTAGCCATTTGATAAATGAAAATAAGGTTTATATGGATTTTGTGCTTGAATGGTTCCTGTTTTACCGTTCAAAAGAAGAAATGTTGAAATTTACAGAGAAGTTGGAGGGACCCAAAAAGATATATTTTGAATCCGAAGATACGGGAATAACAAATTTCCTAATCATTGAGAAATAAAAAGTGATTAATAGATATGAATATCTTTGCAGTTAGCGGACTAATTAATGCTATAAGCGTTTCTATCTTAGGCGCTTTTGTCTATTTTAAGAATAAAACTAGTCAAATAAACATAAAATATGCATTGTTTTGTTTCTTTGTTGCCTTCTGGAGTTATAATTACTTTTTATGGCAAATAGCTACAGATACTAAGACAGCTCTTTTTTTTAGCCGTAGCCTAATGGCTGGAGCTATTTTTATTCCCATCTCTTTTCTGCATTTTATCTTAATTCTTTTAGATTTAGTTGAGCAAAAGAAAAAGATCCTCAAACTCGGTTATTTTATTTCTACTATATTTTTTATTTTAAACTTCACTCCTTACTTCGTAAAAGATGTGGGCCCTAAACTTCTCTTTCCATTTTGGCCTAAAGCAGGTATTGCCTTTGGGCCTTTTTTGGTAACTTGGGTCTGGTACTGTCTTTACCCATGCCTTCTTCTTTATAAAAGCTATCGGCAAAGTTCTGGCGTAAAACGCAATCAATTTAAATACGTTTTATTAGGAATTGTAATTGGTTACTCTAGTGGATCGACTAATTATTTTCTTTGGTATAACATCCCCATAGCGCCATATGGGAATTTCATTGTGCCTATATTTGTGGGTATAATGGCTTACGCTATTGTTGCCTATCGCCTCATGGACATCAATGTAATCATTACCAAAGGTCTTGCTTATGGCACGCTTACGGCTGCTATTGCCGGGGCGTATGTGGGGATGATGGTGGGGGTGGATAGGATTTTTTCCGGTGTAGCCGGGTATAATCCGACACTGGTGCATACACTTTTGTTTATTGTGGTGCTTTTTGCCCTGATTTATGTTCTGCCGCAGATGAAAATCAGGGCGATTGAGATAACCCGCAGAACCCTCTTTCGCGGAAAATATGATTATCAGGAGGAATTAAGCGAGGCCGCGCGGGTAATTCCCACTATGCTTAACCTGAAGCAGCTGGGAGATTATATTCTGATCAAGATTCGCGATACGATGATGGTAGATAAGCTGGCTCTTTTTGTCTATGATGAGTCCGAACATATTTATTACGGCTCGGCTTCTTTTGGCTTAAGCAAAGATGCGGTTTCCAAGATTAAAATTGGAGAGAATTCCGCTTTAGCGGGGCTGTTAAGAAACGCCGGTAATCCTTTAGTAAAAGAAGAGTTAAAAATAACCGGCACAATTCCTGAAGAGGCAATGGATTTGGCACTAAAACAACTGGATTCTTTAGGCGCTGAGCTGTGTATCCCCTTAATGCTTAAGGACGACTTAACCGGAATTGTTACCCTGAGTAGTAAAAAGACCGGGGAGATGTATACGGAAGAAGATTTATCGTTGCTGGCTACTTTGGCTAATCAGGTGGCCTTAACTATTGAATACATCAGGGCCATTGATAAAATGGCTAGCGAGAAGCGCTATGTGGGATTGGGCAAAGCGGCCATGCGCATGGCCCACGACATCAAGAATCCTCTTGTGCCCTTAAAGACATTCTTGCAGATTTTACCGGATAAGTATCCCAAGGAATTTTCCAGGATGTCCAAGATTGATGCGGAGTTTACCGGCCGCTTTTATGAAAGTGCCTTAGACGGGGTAGACAGGATTAATAATTTGATCGAGCGCGCCCTGCACTATTCCCGGCATCCGGAGCCGCATTTTTCGGAAATAAAACTGGATGATATCTTAGATGATGTGCTGACCCAGGAAGACGTAAATTTAAAAAAGACAAAAGTTCAATTGGAAAAACAATACAACCCCTCAAGCAACAGCCTTCAGGCCGATGGCGAACAATTAATCGAGCTTTTTTCCAATATTATCGCTAATAGTATTGATGCGATGGAAGAGGCAGCGACCAGAAAATTAACGGTTAAAACCCTGGCCTTCAATGGCCGGGTAGCCGTAGAGATTGTTGATACCGGCTGCGGTATTCCTAAAGATAGAATGGGCACTATTTTTGATCCGTTTATTACTTATAAGCATCAAGGCTCAGGGCTGGGCCTGGCCATTGCCAAAAAGATTGTTGAGGATCATAAGGGTACTATTGAGGTAAATAGCAAACCAGGAAAAGGAACTACTTTTAAAATTGTCTTACCGAGAAAACAGTCTAAGGGATGAACTAATAACCAATGAACTATCAACTAAATAAAGGGAGAAGATAAAATGGATATACAAGTTGCCAGACGAAGCTTTGTGCGTAGACTCGCCCAGGCTATTCTAAAGATGAATGATTTGGATAATTTTCTCAACTTGCTTACGGAGATGGTAGTAGAAGTTTTCGGAGTAGTCTGGAGTAGCTTGTCGCTTCTGGACGAGGCTTCCGGTAATTATATAGTTAAGGCCTGTTCACAAAAGGCGCGCGCCTCAGGGGATAATTTGCGCTTGAGCAGGACAGATAAGATGATTTCTTGGCTCAAAGAACGTCAGAGAATCTTAAGCCAGCAGGAGATAGAGGAACTTGGCGCTCAGGCCAACATGGAGCTAAGGGCAGAATTGCAGGAGAGTGAAACTTCTGTGAGTGTGCCTCTTTCTACCGAGAAAGAATTAATCGCCGTGTTAAATTTAGGCCCGAGGTTGAACAAAGAAACCTTTAGCAGCGAAGAGCTGGAATTGCTCTCTGAATTAACCGAGCTGCTCTCTCCGATTATCAAACAAGCCGTTGATTATCGCAGGCTAAAAGCACAGTGCCTGCATCATCAAAATATCCTGGATAATCTTGTTTCCGGAATTATTGCCGTTGATCCTGAGGGTAAGATTACCGTATTTAACCGCGCAGCAGAAAGAATTTTAAGATTCAGGGCTGAGCAGATCTTAGGTAAAAACGTGAGTATCTTGCAGAGCAATTTAAGCAATTTACTTTTAGATACGTTGCGTCAGGGAAAATCTTATCGCAGAGAGGAACTCTCTCTGATGCCTGAGAATAGTTTAATTGGTGTAAGCAGCTCTCAATTTTATGACGCTAAGGGTGAGCTTTTAGGCGCCGGCATGGTTTTCTCAAGTCTGGTTGAGATAAAGAAGAAGCAAAAGTTAGCCCGGCAGCAAAATCTGGATAGTTACTGGTCCAATATAGCTACTTCTTTAG
>JAMXCY010000027.1 GCA_024543015.1 Candidatus Omnitrophota bacterium
GGTTTCGGCGGCGGTTTTACCGGCGGCGGCGGTGCCGGTGGTGGATGGTAGATAAAAAGGAGGGGTTAGATGAATAAAGGCCTGTTGATTCTTATTGTGGTCGTAGTTTTTCTCCTTGGTCTAGGTGGTTGGTTTATTGGAGGCCTTAATCGTGTAGTTAAGCTGGATGAAGATGTCAATGCAGGGTGGGCTCAGGTAGAAAATCAGTTGCAACGCAGAAACGACCTTGTTCCTAATCTGGTTAATACGGTAAAAGGTTATGCCGGCCATGAAAAAGAACTCTTTACCAAGGTTACACAATTGCGCAGCCAGTGGGCAGGTGCGGCTACTCGCGGTGAAAAGATTAACGCAGCCAAAGAAATGGGTGGAGTACTTTCCCGATTGCTCCTGGTCGCGGAAAACTATCCCGACTTAAAGGCCAACCAAAATTTCTTGACTCTGCAAAGCCAGTTAGAAGGGACAGAAAATAGAATCGCCGTGGAAAGAAGACGCTATAATCAGACGGTAAGAAGCTTTAATGCCTACAGACGTACTGTATTCGGCAGTATCTTTGCCGGCATGCGTGGTTTAACTAAACCGGCAGAATACTTTGAAGCCGAAGAAACAGCTGCAAGAGTCCCGGAAGTAAAATTTTAAAAATTATTTAAAAAAGAAGTTTGCGCAAGGAGCTTAGATAAATGCGCGCTGTAATTCAAAGAGTCAATCAAGCCTCTGTATCAATTAACAACAAAGTGGTAGCCAGAATAAATAAGGGCCTCTTAATTTTTTTAGGAGTAGCAAAAGGCGATGCCTCTGAACAGGCCCGCTATCTGGCTAAAAAGATACTGGAGCTGCGCATTTTTAACGACCAAAACAGAAAAATGAACCTCTGCGCAGAAGAAACAAAGGCAGGGCTTCTGGTAGTATCACAATTCACTTTGTGTGCCAATATCAATAGCGGTCGACGTCCAAGTTTCGACCCAGTAGCAAACTCGGCACTTGCCGAAAAATTATATCTTGAATTTATTAATCATTTAAAGGGGTCGCACTTGAGAGTTGAGCAAGGGATTTTTAAAGAATATATGGCCGTAGACATTGAAAACGACGGCCCGGTAACTTTTATTTTAGATAGCGAAGTGGAGAAATAGAATGCAAGAAAGAAGAAAGTATGTACGTTCAGACGGGTTGGTGCTGGTGAATTACAGAATACCTGAAACGAAGATAGAGGGTAAGTCCTCAGCGCACGATGTCAGCGGTATGGGCGTACGCATTATTATCGACAATAAAATAAAGCTGCAAACTACTGTAGAAATGGAGATATATTTACCCGGTAATTCCCAGCCCGTTTTAGCAAAAGGAAATGTCATCTGGGTAAAAAAATGCCAAGACATAGCAAAAACCCAAATTACCCCTAAAGAAGAATATTTTTACGCGGGCATCAATTTTACTATTATAGACGAAAAAAATAGAAAACGAATTACTGATTACGTTCAACAGAAAATCCATCAAGGAAAAGAAAAACCTTAAGCACAGTCTTCATCTTTATAATGGATAGAGACATTGTCAAGACAATAATTAAAAAGTGCCTTGGATATAAAAGGGGAGAGCATCTGCTTATTGTCTGTGACGACAAACTGGAAACACTCGCCAGTATCTTCTATACTGTGGCCAGGCAGGAGGGCATAGAATCGCTTTTGTTAAAGATGTCTCCACGTAAGATGCATGCGCAGGAGCCCCCTAAAGAAGTAGAACAAGCTTTAAAAGCAACGGACATGGCAATTCTTTTAACTTCAATGTCCCTTTCTCATACCAAAGCCCGCAAGCAAGCCTCAGAGAAGTTTGACACCAGAATTGCCAGCCTACCGGGGATAACCCAAGTAATACTAAAAAGATCCATCAGGATTGATTATTCTTCTTTAAAAAAGAAGACACTAGAGGTAGCAAGGCGCTTAACCAAGGGTAAAAGAATAGAGGTCTACACAGATAGAGGTACGCATCTAACAATGTCTATTCGCGGCCGAAAAGGATTTACTGATAATGGATTGTATGTAAAACCTAAGGCCTTTGGGAACTTACCAGCAGGCGAAGCCTGTATAGCACCTTGTGAAGGGACAACCGAAGGCGTGTTGGTAGTTGACGGCAGTGCTCCAGTTGTAGGCAAGCTTAAACAACCAATAAAGATAAGGATTAAAGGCGGGTTTATTCAGAATATGCCGCTTGCTAAAATATCTTCTTTGATTAAACCTCTGCGCAGATGCGCTCTGAATATTGCTGAATTTGGCATTGGCCTTAATCCTAAAGCCAGGGTAACCGGCAACACTCTGGAGGATGAAAAGACCAGGCAAACTGCCCATCTGGCTATTGGTGACAATACCTCTTTTGGCGGAAAGGTCTCTTGCCCCTGCCATTTAGATTTTGTCTTTTTAAACCCTAGAATTTTTATAGATGGTAAGAAACTATAAAATAAAAAAACCAACTTGGAGGGCCCGCTACCCCCTCATCATCGCCTATCAAACTGTAGGTGTACGCAGCAGCGGAATTCCTGCACTTTCAAGTTGGTACTATAAAGTATAGCACAAAAACACCAATTTTACAAGCGGGGAAATAAAATGAGAAGATTTCTGCTGATAATATTTGTTCTGCCTTTAATTGCCGCTGTTACAGGCTGTGTGCGCCGTATAGTAACTTTCGACTCACAACCGCAAGGAGCTGAAGTTTATTTTGACCGCAAATTGATAGGCCAGACGCCCTGTAAACATGAATTCTTATATTACGGCGGGCATCATCTGGAGTTGACTAAAGAAGGTTATACTAATTTCAACACCACTCTCAAGCTTAAAGGGCCTATCTATGAATATTTTCCGCTTTCGGTCTTCTCGGAATTGCTTATCCCCTGGCAGATAACCGACAAACATAGTTTTGCTTTTAAGCTGGAACAAGGCCAAAGCAGAAAAGCGATTGTTTCTCCGATCGAACAGCCGCAACCGGGTTTAGCTGCTCCTCGGTTGGAACACATAAAAGAAAAACCAAAACAGTAATAGACTTTAACGGAGGCTAAAATGACTGCTTTTATTCTCTTGCTTTTGACGGTCATTTTATGGGGTTCTTCACCAATATTAGAAAAAACAGGCCTGCGCAACACAAGCCCTATCATCGCACTGACAATAAGAAGTATAGGGGTAACTGTAATCTTAATCATAAGCTTGATATCTCTGGGAAGATTTAAAGAGGTCTTCAGTGTTGGGGGTAAAACTGCAAGTTTATTTGTAATCAGCGGGATTATGGCCGGGCTCTTAGGAATGTGGACCTATTTTGGTGCCCTCAAGGCCGGGGCCACTTCAAAAATAGTCCCCATTGCCGCCTGCTACCCATTAATTACAGCTTTTTTAAGCATAATCATTCTCAAAGAAAATGTTACTTTGGCAAGATTGATCGGTACCTTGTTAATCATAGGCGGCATTTGGTTAGTCAGGTGATTTTTTTCTTGACAAACTATCAGCTATATGATAAATAAGTAATAACAACTAATCGGGAATAATTTGAGTACTAAAATGTTTGGATGAAAGGAGGCGACAAGATGCGTAAAGCTCTTTTGGTACTGGTAGCAGCTGTAATGATCTCTAGCTTGATCATAACCCCTTGTTTCGCCGACCCATTACGAAAATTAGGCCGAGGTTTGGTCAATACCCTAACCGGAGTAGTGGAAATACCTAAAAAGGTAATCCTGATTAGCAAAAATGATAATCTTTTCATGGGCTTAACTTGGGGTTTGGTTAAAGGACTAGCGGTAGGCCTTCTGCGCACAGCTACTGGTGTGTATGAAACAGTAACTTTTCCTATTCCCGCACCTGCAGATTATGAAGCAATGATTAGCCCAGAATTTGTCTTTGAGGAATGGGAATAGTATTTTATATTATTAGCTAAAAGGCCCGTCTTTTGCATGCTTAAGATAGGCTTTTTTTATGGAGCTTTGAGGTAAAGATGAGAAAGATAGTGGCAATAGTTAGTCTGATGGCCCTTTTCGGCCTCTGCGGGTGCGCGACAATACAGGAATCAAGGGGAGACACGCTGGAAGACACAAGAAAGCTGATTTTTGACGCCCAAACAACCCTTGAGAACCTGAATGAAAAGACAAGCATAATCAGAAACACCCAACCCAGACCCATACATTAAACGGACCTTTAGAAGGCCTAAAAATGGGGCAGAGATGGCTAAAAAACCAACGAACGAGACAATAGAAAGGTTAACCGCTTACTGGCAGCTACACCGTCAATTTGACGCCAATATGGCTGATTTAGCTAGGTACGCCAAGGTCTCTAGAGATACAGTGTATCGCTGGCTAAATAGAAAAGTCCAACCTAAAGAACAGAAATTACAGCTGATTCAAGAATGGTTAAATCAGAGAGAAGTAAACCCACCAATCTAACCCATAACTAACCCTTAACAATCCCAAAAATCGCTTTAGGAGCCCTTTAAATGCCTATTTCCTTATATCTGACACTGGTTGGTATAATATATCTTATGTTAACTTCGTAAGCTCAGAATATTAACCATAACCGCCAAAAGGGTATCTACTTAGGGGGAGATATTTGTAGCAAGGCTAACAGCTTAAGATAGCTGCCAAATCTGGTTTAAGGGTTAACCAGGGTTACTCTAATTTACTGCGTGAATGCAGGTTTGATGGACTTACCTACATTTACTCCAAAACAGGCGCTTACTTTTAGTTGTAACGGCTTACTTCAAAAAGCTCATTTCACTAAAGTTATTTAAGATACTTTAAAACATCAGCTTTCCTGAACTTCCTTTAGTTTACTTTTTTAGCTTCAGTTAACTGAACTTTGGTACACTTACTTTTTGGAGCAATCTTACTTGGACTTACCTTTTTGAGGTCTCTTACCCACTCTTACTTTTTTCGGGAAACTTACCTGCGTTTACTTTTTGGGCCGGACTTACCGGGCCTTACTTGACCCGGCCGATTTTACTTACTCTTACTCAACTCCCCTGATTTTACTGGAAGTTACTCAAAAGGTCTGATTTTACCGGGTCTTACTTGGTGGGCTCGATTTTACTTGAAGTTACTCGAAAGGTTCAATTTTACTGGAACTTACTCAAGGAAGGCAATTTTACCGGAAATTACTCATAGAGTCATAGGTTACCCAAACTTACTTTCGGGCTCGCTTCTCCTCTTTCCTACCCTTACTTCAACTTTATGTTTTTACGTTGTAATATTGAGATAAACTTTTTTACCAAGTAAGGGTCAAACTGAGTTCCCGCATTTTTCTCTAATTCTATAACTGCCTGTTTGCAAGTCAATTTAGAACGATATGGACGGTCAGAAGTCATCGCATCAAAGGCATCGGCACAGGCAAAAATACGAGCAATAACAGGAGTATCCGTTTTCTTTAAACCTTGGGGATACCCTTCGCCATCGAATCGCTCGTGATGATACTGGATTAAGGGAAAACCCTGTTCTAAGAACTTAAGCGGCGCTAACATCTGCACCCCTTTAACAGGGTGAAGTTGAATTAAGGACCTCTCGTTTTCTGTTAACGGCCCTGGTTTCCTTAAGATACTATCAGCTATTGCTATCTTACCCACATCGTGTAATTTTCCGCAATTTTGAATAAGTTGAACCTGTTTTTTAGACAAACTCTCTACTCGAGCAATCTCTATAGCGTATGCCGTAACCCGTTCGGCATGACCATGGGTATATGGGTCGCGCGCCTCCATAGCCAAGGCTAAGGCGTTTACCGTATCCAAATAGTTTAAATGGACCTTGGTATGTAGCTGGGCATTTTTGATAGCTACCGCTATCTGAGAAGCAAAGGTAGATAATAGCATCACTTCCACTTTTGTATAATTGCGCATTGAGTTATCATAAGTAACAATCGTACCTAATATTTCATTGTTGAACACAATGGGTACACCCAGAGCTGATTGGTATCCCTCTCCATTTATATAATAAGAGTATTTAACACTCTCTTCTTTTGTTACTTGAGGACAAGCTATAGGCTTACCTGTTGTTGCAACGATACCGGAAAGCCCCTCCCCTATTTTAAGAGGTGTATTGTCTATGTACTTGGCGCTTATCCCATGGCTAGAGACAATAGTCATACACTTTTTATCTCTATCTATCATCCTCAAGATACAGGCTTTAGTATTAATGATTGCGCAGACTGTTTTAGCTATAAGCGAGAAAACCTCTTGTACGTCCAAGGTAGAAATTACTTCTCGGCTTACCGTATAAACTGTATTTAATTCCTTCATTGCGATATTAAGCTCGAGGCTTTTGTTTTTAATCTGCTCTTCGAGGCTTTTGTTGAGCCTGCGTATCTCTGCAAAGGCTTTAGTTAAATGTTCTGTCTTTGAAGTTAAACTTTTATTACTCGAATTAAGCTTTCGGTTCAACTTTTTAAGCTGGCGTGGAGGAAATTTTGCTTGCTGATTCATAGATTTACCCTGAAAAATATGAAAAGATGTTAAAGACTGTCATAAAGTATATATTATAAAGGTAGGTTTGTCAAGAGGGGCTGTCTAGGAAACTAAACTTGGAATGTACTTAAGGTTGGGGAAATTAAGGAAAAAAATGTCTCTAACTATATAAAACACATAAAGTTACGAAAAGTTAAATCCGTTTTTGCTGGCGGGAATAGGCGTAAACTCTACCCACAGAAATGTGGTTAATATCAACGAATTTTACTCCGGTTTCATAGAGATTAACCTTTTGGCCGGACTTAATTACGCCAAATAGCTTGGTCCAGGCGACCTCCCCCACTCCCAAAACGACTTTTTGGGGGTCATCCGGCACGGTTATCTCTAATTCTAACACTGTCCCGGACTGGAGCTTCTCGGCCAAACAAATCCCTAGACCCCCTCCCCCAATATTTCTAGGCAGGCTTTCGATCTTATCTTTATCCCGACCTCTGACAGCATAGCGCACATTGACAATGCCATCCATGCGCTCAAAAGTCCTTCTATCCTTGACCATAGCAACCACTTCCTCTTCTGGTTTAGCCCGTGGTCTGCCTTTTGATCTTTAAGGTTACTTTTGATGATAAAATTTTACTAGATGATTACCGTCAAAAAAGAGGTACTGCGTTTCTGAAAGGTAATCCACGTTTATTGGCAAGTTGGGATAGCGTCCCCGATAAATCCATTCCTCTTTTATAGCCCCTTGGGCATCAGGCTCAAGCACCCTGACTACATCGGGTTTTCCCCAAAGCGACTTTATTTTCTCCTTGGTCATTCCTACACGTAAGGGACTCTCCCCTAAGGGCTGACGCAGTATCTGCCCAGGGCTGGGAGGCTTAATCTCGGCACAACTCACCAAACTAACCAACAATAAACTACAAACTATAAACAAGAACCTCTTCATTTATCCTCCTTAAACCTTATTTTACTCTGGAGCATTTTTTACTTTCTGATTGATAAAACTGTGCAACATTGTTTTGTCTGCTGGGTTTATGTAAATAAATTTGATACCTGTGGCAAAAAGCCGTTGTTCTTTCTGCTCAGGGGATTTTTCGGTAACCTCCTTTACCCAAACTATTTCTCCATCGGTAAAAAGAGGCTTGGTTTTTTTTGGTATATTTAGCTGAAGAGATAATCTTGTGCCGGGAAGCAATTTTTCATTCAAGGCCAAATTTACTCCTCCCAAGCTTATATTTCTACTCATTGAAGCTCGCTTACGGATTGTACTACCGGAGGAGACTTCATATAACACGTCAATTTTGGTATTTATACGGGTGTCTTTTCGCCTATCTTTGTCATCATGCCAAAGCTTGCTTAATCTCGCTGACTTTCTGGAGGACCCTCTCTTCCTGCGTTCATCCTGGTAGACTATAGCTAAGATAAAAATTAAAAATATGATTAGACCTATTTGAAATGGAATCATCTCTGTTATTGCCCCGCGTTCAGTAAACGATTTACCATCTGGCTGACTAGCTTTCCATCGGCTTTTCCCTTTAATTCAGCCATGACCACTTTCATTACTTTACCAAAATCTTGCTGGGCCTTAGCTTGCACTTCAGCAATTGCCTTTTTTACTATATTAACAACTTCTTCTTCTGAAAGCTGCTTAGGTAAATACTTCTTGAGAACCTCTAATTCCTGGGTCTCCTTTTTTACAAGATCCTCTCTTTTACCTTTGGTAAATTGCTCGATGGAATCATGATGTTGTTGTATCTGTTTGGCAATAATCTGAATAACTTCTGCTTCCTCTAAGTCCTTGCCCTTCTTTTCAATCTCTTTGTTCTGTATGGCAGCCTTGACCATTCTTAAGACAGAGACCACAAGTGGCTCTTTTCTCTTTAGCGCTTCTTTAAAGTTGTTCTCTATTTTTTCTCTTATATTCATTTTTAGTCAAACTTCTTTAATTGATCATACATCAGATTGCACAAATATTGGAAAAATACGCTTTTACTCTCTTCTGGGATTTGAGTAAACTCAAAACCAACATCATAGATATCCTTTTCTTGTTCAGTCTCTTTTTTGGACCAGACAACTTTAGCCTTAATTGGGATAGGCGTGGGGTTGGTGGGTATTTTAATCGTGATATCTAAGGTAGCTCCTTTAGGCAACTGACCTTCTATTGTAAACCTAGCACCATTTGGACTAACATTTTTAGTCACGCTCTTTAATTGCTGACTAACCTTGTCTGCAAGCGTATAGTTAACTTCTAAAGGAATGTTTAAACGAACATATTTTCTTCTTTCTTGCATCTTTACTCCTTTCTATCTATATAATACAGAATAAATTCCAAATCTGCAACATAAATTTTTGTTTCAGGGGCAGATGGTCATTAAATCCTGGGCAACGGCAACCTTGCCCTTAAATGTCTTTTTAGCCTGCTCGGCTATCTGCTCCTGGCGGCAAACCGGATAAAGATGGGAAAGCACGAGTTTCTTACACTTGCACTCTTTGGCAATCTGCCCAGCTTCTCCGGCAGTTAAATGTCCTTTTACTTTCATCTGGTCGGGGAATGAGCAATCCAGGATTAAAACATCGGCCCCCTGCCCCAGCTTAACTATATTTTCGCAACTATCTGTGTCCCCGGAATAAACTACTGTTTTACCAGCTGACTCTATACGATACCCGAGACTCTCAGGAGCATGCAACATAGGCATCGTCGTTATCTTGTAGGCACCAAAATCAAGGGTTTGCTCGGTTATTTCTCTTAAAGCTACCTTATAATCCTCAGGGCTAATCACATCTGTGTAAAGACTTAAAAGGTTCGTATAAAATCTTCCCAGACCTTTAGGGCCAATTACAGTTAGCCTCTTGGTGCGTAAGGATAAGGCATATTTTGCAGCGAACAAAAAAGTTGCCAAATCCAGCGTATGGTCGGTATGAAAATGGGTATAAAAAATATAATCGATATCGTGATAGGTAATGCCTAGTTCCAGCAACTTCCTGATTATGCCTGGGCCCGTGTCAAAAAGCAAATTCTCATTTTCTATCTTTACAATTAATCCGGAGGCGTTTCTTTTTAAA
>JAMXCY010000028.1 GCA_024543015.1 Candidatus Omnitrophota bacterium
ATTTTTTTAATGATTTTACCAAGCCTTGCTGTATTTTTTAATAAGTCCGCTCCGGCGCCTTTTTTTATTATTTTTTTTGCGGGACAGGAGCTATTTATATCCAAAAAAGATATATCAACAAAGCTTAAGAGCTTTTCGGCGGCATCAAGCATTACGGAAGGGTCCGCGCCTACCAATTGTGCGGCCACGGGCGAGTCTTTCTCAAGAGTCTTTAGCAGGCGTTTGCTTTTCGGATGGTTATAAACTATGGATTTTGCATCGAGCATCTCGAAAAAGCAATGTGCGGCACCTAATTTGCGGCTTATAAGCCTAAAGGCGAGGTCTGTTACACCAGACATCGGGGCCAAATATATTTTTGGATTCACAAGGACTATTATACTACCCTGAACGTAGGAAATAAAGCTAGTTTTATACCGAATGACAAAAAGCTATAAATTTATCGAGAAAAGTGCTATCATTGTCAAATAAGGAGCATCTTGCTTATGAAACAATTTGATGCAATTATAATCGGAGCGGGGCCGGCCGGCATGATGGCTACGATCCGCGCCGCAGAAAGAAAAAGAAAGGTCCTCCTCATTGAGCGAAACGATACCCCCGGCAAGAAACTCCTCATTTCGGGAAAAGGCCGATGTAACCTTACGAATTCTTGCGACATTGAAGATTTTCTCAAGAAGTTCTCTGAATCGCGCAATTTCCTGAGAAACAGTTTCGCAAAGTTCTTTAACGCTGACCTTATGTCATTCTTTGAAAATGCCCACCTTAAACTTAAAACAGAGCGAGACGGCCGAGTATTTCCGGAAAGTGATAGATCGGGTGATATTCTGAATGTTTTAAAATTAAAGCTGAAAACTAAGAATATTAAAGTCCTCTTAGGCGAACGCGTGCGCGAGATCATTATAAAGAACAAGAAAATAAAAGGTGTTCTGACATATTCCCGTAAGCATTTTTTAACAACGCATATTGCTATTACCACAGGCGCTCTCTCCTATCCCGGAACAGGCTCGATGGGTGAGGGATATAGGATCGCTGAGAAGCTTGGTCATGAGATTATACCCTTAAAACCGGCTCTTTCTCCTATCCTCATCAAAGAGAGATTTACAAGAGACTGGCAGGGTATCGGCTTAAAGAATGTGCACTTAACACTTTTTGCCGGAGGTAAAAAAATAGATGAAAGATTCGGGGAGATGTTATTCACTCATTTTGGTTTATCGGGTCCTATTATCCTTGATATAAGTGCCTCTGCCTATGACGCTCTTCAACTCAAGAACGAGGTAACGATAACTATTAACTTTGAACCCGCCCTGGACTACAAAAAACTGAATGCCAGATTACTGCGCGAATTTAAGGCAAGCCCCAGGAAAAGCATAAAAAATATATTTAAGAATATCCTACCCCAAGGTATAATAAGACGATTCCTTGAATATTGCAGTATAAACGGAAACAAGAGCACAAGCCAGATCACAACTGAGGAAAGAGAAAGGCTTATCAAGGGCTTATTTGGCTTAAGATTGACCGTAAAGGGCGTGATGCCAATCAAAGACGGTATCGTTACAAGAGGTGGCGTGAATACAAAAGAGATAAACCCCAAGACCATGGAATCAAGGCTTGTAAAGGGACTTTTTTTCGCGGGCGAGGTAATAGATATAGACGCCGGGACAGGCGGATACAACATGCAGGCAGCCTTTTCTACGGGATGGGTTTGCGGAGATAATATATGAAATACAAAATAATATTAGCGTCGGCGTCAAAGAGGCGCTCAAAGATACTTCAGGAATGTGGGATACCACACAGGGTTGTTATAAGTAACGTCCCGGAGAAGATGGACCACAAAAAGGGGGCGAGGTTCAACGCCCTGTATAATGCTAGGGTTAAGGCCGAAAAGATAGCGGATAGATACAGGCAAGGTTTTGTTATCGGCGCTGATACCGTTGTTTTATCAGGAAAGCGTCTGATCGGAAAACCAAAGACAGCAAAAGAGGCAAGAGCCCTGTTCAGAACATTCTCAGGAAAGACAATCCTTGTCTATACCGGACTTTACGTAATAGACGTAAAAAAAGGAAAATCAGCAAGCGGAATTGACGTATCAAAGGTCCATGTCAAAAGGCTCTCGCGCGAAAAACAAGATAAATTTATAAAGATATCCGGCCCTTATGATAAGGCAGGCGGTTTTTCAATAGAAGGCCCCGGGACATTTGTATTCGATAAGATAGAAGGCTCATTCTATAATATATTAGGCCTACCGATGATAAAACTTAATGAGCTTTTTGAAAAATTAGGCGTGGATTTTTTTGGCCGGTTTATCTTAGAAAAATAAATAAGGAACGTAGGACTCAGAGAGGATATTATATCGAATATTTACCCGGGGAGTTTCTTCTTTTTAAGCCTCTGTGATATAATAGCTTGCAGAGGGGCTTTGTTTGGGTGTATAATAGAAGGAGAACAAATAGCAAGACAAAGAGAGCTTTTAAAAGGCCGATGAATAAAAAACAATTAATGATTGCTTGGGTGGTATTAGCAACATTTTTATCAGGCTGCGTTACCGTCAGTGTTATAAAATATCCTGAAGCAAGCTATGAGATGACACAACAATTCTTTGAGGATTTAGAGTCAGGAAGGCTTAAAATAGGGACATCATTAAGAGATATTAGATTAACATACGGAGATCCAGAAAGCATTATTTCTTTCACTAAAAAAACATTAATTCTTTATAAAAGGCCAAACCGCTTTGATAGTGCCTATTTATGGTTTGACGAAAATGAACAATTAGAAAGCTGGAGCCGTTAACAGAAAGAAAGGGGGTAAAATGAAAGCCTTAACTACTGCATTATTTATAGGAGTAGCAGTTGTGGTCTTGCTTTTTTCTGTAACTGGTTGTGGGGCATTTGTGGCCAGGACTCAGCCTGATGTTGGCATATATGGGGGTGAACCTGTAATTTATCCATATTCAATCAGAGCCCTGAAGGCAATCTGTGTAGAAGTCCTTGGACAACAAGACTATCTGATTGTATCCGAAGAGGCCAAGGAAATCAGAGCAGTAAGGCATAAAAAGGCCTGGAAACATTTTCAGGGCAGTGATATGACAATTACTTTTAAGCAACTTCGAGCAAATTCAACTCGCATTGACATTGTTTCACAAACGGGTCCTGGAAATCTAACTTTTAATCTACAGAATAAATATATAAAGGATTTTCTAAGAGCGCTGAGAGAAAAAATACTGCCCGAGCCGGTTTTACCATCTAGCGAGAAGAAAAAATAGAAACTTACCCGGTCGAAGTACCTATACCCCTTGCAACAAAATAAGTTGTAAGGGGTTTTTGTTTTCTTTTGCCTTTTTAAAATGAAAGTGATACAATCAAAAGAAAGAGGAGGTGGATATGGGAACTTCGGTATTTATTGCCAGGATTTTTGACAGGATCGCAGTAATGTGTAAAGTTTCTTTAATAACGGCACTATTAGCAGGATTTATGTGCGGGATTGAAATTAATCAGGCTGTTGCCGCGACAGCGAAAGAAATCGATGCCGATGTAAATGCTTCTTTAAAGCATTTTGAGGATATTGGAGGGGCTAAAGAAGTTATAAAGAAAGCAAAAGGTATTTTAGTATTTCCCAAGGTTTTTAAGGCAGGGTTCGGTATAGGCGGTGAATACGGCGAAGGTGCCTTAAGGATAAAAGGCAAAACAGTTGATTATTACAATACTGCTGCAGCGTCAATAGGTTTTCAGTTTGGTGGACAAAAAAAGACAATTATTATTGCATTTATGCAAAAAGGCGCCCTGAAGAAATTTCGCGAAGCCTCCGGTTGGAAAGTGGGGGTAGATGCTTCTGTGGCAGTAATTGCGGTTGGAGCTGGAGGGACAATTGATACAGCAAGTATCAATGAGCCTATTATTGCTTTTGTTTTAAACCAGAAGGGATTGATGTACAACATTACGCTTGAAGGATCCAAAATTACAAAGATGGAAAGGTAATAAAAATAGAGATCCTTTCTGAAAACCAAGACACCGTCTCAGCGACTAAAGGGGTAGAATCTAAAACTACAGAGTATCACCATGCAGGATGGGCTAAGATAAAAGGAGGATGTGTTGGCAAGAGATAATTATTCATATAGAAAGTACCAGAAAGAATTGGCAAAGAAAAAGAAAAGAGAAGAAAAGCAACAACGTAAACTGGCTAAAAAAAACATACAGGCCAAAACAGATTTAGAGCAGGCTTCGAATTAATGACTAAAATCTTTACCAAAACTAAAAAGGTGACAGCAATTAACGTTTTTCTGTAAGATATTTATTTGCCGAAAAAGCAGCTGTTGCGCCTTCGCCAACAGCAGTTGTAATTTGCCTTAAGCTTTTGTAGCGGACATCGCCTGAAACAAAGACCCCTTCTATGCATGTTTTCATATCTTCGTCGGATGTGATAAAGCCTTCTTTTAGATTTAGTGCGTCAAGGAAGGGTTTGCTGTTTGGTATTATGCCGACAAAGATGAATACTCCATCCAGGTGAATAGTTTTGTCCTGCCCTTTTGTGTGAACCAGAATCTTTCTCTCATTGTCCTTACCGAAGTCGATTTCTTTTACCGTTGTATTGAGCATAAACTCAATCTCGGGGATCATTCTTATTTTTTCCTGAATTATCTTATCAGCCCGGAATTCATTCCGTCTGTGAATAAGAAATATCTTCTTCGCATATTTCGTTAAGGTTATCGTCTCCTCAAGGGCTGTATTTCCGCCTCCTATTACAGCTATTGTTTTATCTATGAAAAGATGTCCATCGCAGGTTGCGCAATATGAGACGCCTTTGCCTATATGTTGTTGTTCTCCGGGGATATTAAGCATGCGTGGTTGGGCGCCTGTGCTGATGATAACAGCCCTTGTCTTTATGACACCTTTAGGCGTATTCAGTTCTTTTATCTGCCCGGTGAAATTTACGGACTCGATATGGCCTTGAAGGATCCAGGCGCCGTTTTTTATAGCCTGTTTTTCCATTTCCTGCGCCAGGTGGCTGCCTGAAACGGTTGTGTCAAAACCGGGATAGTTTTCTACATGTGCAATCGTTGCCAATTGCCCGCCACATACAAGTTTCTTTTCAATCAGCAGGGTTTTTAATCTATATCTCCCGGCATAAATTGCAGCCGTAAGACCGCTTGGGCCTGCACCCATAATGACAACATCGAAAATCTGAGAGATGTCAACATCTGAGCGATTACTGCCTAAAGAGAAATTAAACATGATTTTCTTAGTCCAGCGTTTCGTTGATTTTTGCAATGATCGTAGGGACCGGTGCTGCGCCTTGCTGATATGATGTTTCATTAATTACTGTGTGAGGCACCCCGCTTACATTATATTTTTTCGCCAAATCAGGGAACTGCGAAGAGTCGATTATGTCCGCTTTAACCTTGCTGCTTACTCTTGCCATTTGTTGGGCAACCGTTACTGCTGAGGGGCAGTGTGGACAGTCGGGCGATACGAAGACTTGCAAGTGAGTAGCCTTGTCAAGATTAGCCAGATATTTATTATCTTCACTTGTTAGCTGCGTTTCTTCCGTTGAAACGATTCGGATGCCCTCTAAAAGTGATACAAAGTCATATCCGGTTGGTATGCCGTATAAACGTATGCCGTAATCGACTTTACCTATAATAGCTATGGCAGGCACTTTATCGATACCGTACTTTTTGACCTGTTCTTTATCTGACTGGAAATCGAAAACTGTTACAGAGACTTTATCCGACAATTCCGATACTTCTTCTACAAGTTTTTGGTTATCTTCACAATGCTGGCATTCACTTTGCTGTGTGAAGACTACAAGCGTTACGTCATCTTTTAAATCCTTAAACCTTTCTTTGATTTGACTCTTTACTTCTTTATCTAAAAACATGTTTTTCTCCCGGTTTAGTGGTAGTTTTTAATATTGGAACATTATACATCTAAAAGGGCAAAAGTGCAAGCTAAGTAGAATTTAGTTGAGATTCTTTTGTTTTAGTGATATAATTCTAAACCAGATGTATCCACAAGTAAGACATCCTCAAATTACACTAGAAAGGAGGAGCTAATATGGGATATCAACAAGGCGGCGGTGGGTTCGACAGAGGTCCGCGAGAGATGCACAAGGCGACTTGCGCAGACTGTAAGCAAGAATGCGAAGTCCCTTTCAAACCGAGCGGCGACCGTCCGGTATACTGCAAGGAGTGCTTTTCAAAGCGCAGGGATAGCGGCCGTTAAAAGGCAGCGGCTAAAGCAAAATAATAACCTAAATCACAATATCCGAACTTTTCGGATATGGACAAAAGCCCTCAATCTGAAAAGTTTGAGGGTTTTTTTGTTTAGAGAGGTATCATATTAAGGGACAGTGTCTTTTTGCTATTTGTAAGGCATGTTAAATGCGCAAAAACATTAATAAAGAAAACCGATTACTGCAGGCAAAGTATAGTATTACAGCATGGTTCTACGACATTTTAGATTATCCCTGGGAACGACAATACAGGAAGTGGAGACCTCGTTTAGTAAAAGATATGCGTGGTTTGGTGCTGGAAGCCGGGGTCGGTACCGGGCGAAACCTGAAATATTATTCCCCAAGTGTAAATCTTACCGGAATTGACCTATCCGTAGCAATGCTGAAAAAGGCAATGAAAAGAAGCAAAGATGCTAGTTGTAATGTTAGTCTCTATCACGAGGATGCTACTGTTATGGAATCTATCCCTTCTAACCATTTTGATTGGGTATTTTCCACATTCTTGTGTTGCGTGATGCCGGACAACCTTCAGCCAATGGCGATTAAACAATTTGAACGCATCTTAAAGCCCGGTGGACATTTTCGTCTTGTTGAAATGATTTATTCAAAAAATCCAAAACTCAAGAAACGTCAGGAGTTTGCTGCCCCATTTATTGAAAAGGTTTACGGAGCCCGTTTTGACCGTAATACAGTAAAACATATACAAGAATCTTCTAAATTAAAGATTTGCAAAACATATTTTCTGAAAGAAGACATATATCTTGTTATTGAAGGTATCTGTGCAAAGTAAGCGTCATTTAGATGATTTTAAATAGAGAAGGGATGTCAAAATGAATGCAGAAACGCAAGGGGAAAAATGAAGATAGCTGGATTGATTCTTGCAGCCTTGTTTTTAGGTCTTTGTTTACCAGGAGAGGAGAAGATTATGGCGATAGAACCGGGGGCAAACAATCCCGTGGGTGGCCCGGGACTTAAGGTCGGGACAGTGGCTCCTGATTTTACCGGAGTTACATATATGGGAAACAAGATCAGGCTTTCGGATGTCTACAAAAATGGACCGGTGGTCTTAATTTTTTACCGCGGGGCCTGGTGTCCGTATTGCAACTTACATCTGCAGTCGTTCCAAAAACGTTTAAAAGATTTTGAAAAATTAGGTGCAACGATTTTAGCAGTCAGCATAGATAAACCAGAATACGGTGCTGAAACTGTCAAAGATAACAGTCTTGGCTTTGAGGTCATCAGTGACACTCAGGCGAACATCCTGGAAGCATATAAGGTAATATATAAAGTCCCTGATCAGCTGGCTGAGAAATACCGTAATGAATATCAGATTGATTTGGAAGCTCATTCTGGAAGAACAGATCACCTGATCGCCATTCCGGCAACATATATCATTGATAAGACCGGTAAGATAGTCTTTGCCTATGCAAACGAAGATTATAAGGTAAGGACGCAACCTAACGAAGTATTGGATGTTTTAGAGAAGCTAAAGTAGATGGAAAGAGTTGTTTACGAAGAACGAACTTTAAGTTTTTTTGAGAAATACCTAAGCGTATGGGTTATTGGGTGTATCGGTTTAGGTATATTTCTTGGTAAAATCTTTCCGCAGGCAGTACAGGCTTTAGATAGCTATGCTATCTATCAAGTCTCAATACCGATAGCGATATGCCTATTTTTTATGATGTATCCTATAATGGTTAAGATTGACTTTGCGGAGGTAATAAAGGCAGGAAAAACTCCAAAACCAGTTATTCTAACTTTATTTATTAATTGGTGTATTAAACCTTTCACAATGCTCGCTATATCAACTTTATTTCTTGGAGTATTTTTTAAGGGTTTGCTTCCGGGCATTGAAGTAGTAAAAGGCGGAATGCAAGTTGATTTATATCGGTCATACATTTCAGGCTGCATACTCTTAGGAATTGCCCCTTGCACCGCAATGGTTCTAGTATGGGGTCATTTATCAAAAGGTAATGATGGACACACCTTGATAATGGTGGCTATAAACTCTATAACAATGCTTTTTCTATATGCTCCTTTGAGCAGCTGGTTATTAGGTGTTAATAGAATGCCTATACCTTGGCAGACCATTGTGCTTTCAGTTATCATTTATGTAGGCTTACCTCTTTTCTTAGGCTACCACTCAAGAAAATTGATAATTTCAAAGAAAGGGTTTAAGTGGTTTGAAGAAAGGTTTCTTCATTATTTGACACCCGTATCTATTACTGCTTTACTCATAACTCTGGTATTATTATTTTCCTTCAAAGGTGACCTGATTATTAAACATCCTCAAACGATATTCTTAATAGCAATCCCACTTTTTATCCAAACTTGTTTTATATTCATATTGACGTATGCTCTGGCAAGATGGCTTAAATTATCATATAGAGATGCGGCGCCTTCTGCACTAATCGGGGCAAGCAATCACTTTGAAGTTGCTATTGCTACCTCTGCTATGTTATTTGGTTTGTCATCAGGGGCTTCGCTGGCAACGGTGGTCGGAGTATTAATTGAAGTTCCAGTTATGCTAATGCTGGTGCGAGTATGCTTGAGCACTAGGCATTTCTTCAAGTAATTTCTTTGCGCCCTCGTTAAAACAGTAATCCTTTGCGAAAATTGTAATCTACAATTTTCTTGATAATTTAGTTGACAAACAGAGGGAATTGAAGTATACTAAAATACGTTAAATCGCGTAGTAAATAAGGGAGTAGAAGTCTTAGGCCGCAAGGTAAAAGAGAGTTCGCCTTGCGTTTTTTTTGTTTCTGCCGTTATTTACTAAAATTTGATAAGAAGGAGGTGCAGTAAATAATGGCAACAGGAAAAGTTAAATGGTTCAGTGACCAAAAGGGTTATGGTTTTATAACACCAGACGATGGAAGCAAAGATTGTTTTGTTCATCACAGTGTAATTCAGGGTGAAGGCTTCAAGAGTTTAGGCGAAGGTCAAGCAGTCGAATTCGAAGTTGAAGACGGCCCTAAAGGTCCACAAGCCACAAAAGTAACGAAGGTATAACTTAAAAAACAAATAAGGCCTGGTGAGTTAGA
>JAMXCY010000002.1 GCA_024543015.1 Candidatus Omnitrophota bacterium
TAATAATATTAATCTTAGCTATCTTGCCTAAACATAAAGAGTTACTCTTGGAGCTTAAAGTTTCTCGTAACATTTTAGGTGCGGCTATCTTAACTCAATTTTTTACCATTGCCCTCTGGATGAGTTCATTATATTTTGGTCCGGGAGAAAGCCATCAGGCAATGCTCAGATTAATTACCGAATTTGCTTTACTCTTCTGGGGAGGGGTAATATTTCTTGGCTTGGGCCTGCCTTTATTGTTGGGTGTTTGGGCGCTTCTTCGTGAACGGCAAACAAAAGAGTTTTCTTATACAATTCCTATTTTGACATCGGTAATGGTGCTCATCGGCGGTTTCATTTTAAGGTATGTAGTTATTATCGCTGCTCAATAAGTGAGGAGATGAAATGAAAAAATTACAAGGAAGTAGTCCTCAAGGACAAAATGAATTAAAGAAAAAAATTACCCGCAGAGGCTTGCTCAAATTAAGTGCTTGGGGAGTGGCTGCTTTATCTATGGCTAAAGTTGCCGAAGGAGTTTCAGTAGCAGAAAAATCACTAACTGCTAAAAGAAAAAGGTTAGCTATGGTTATAGATCTTCAGCGCTGTATGGGATGCGGAGCGTGTATTATTACTTGTAAGAATGAGAATAACGTACAGGATGGTTTTACTTGGGCTGATAAAATCAGTAAAACCGTAGGTAAATTTCCTAACGTCAGGTATGAATATCTGCCCACACTTTGCAATCATTGTGAAAAGGCTCCTTGTGTTGAGGTCTGTCCTACTGGAGCTATGCACAAGGGGGATGGCGATATCACTATGCATAACCCGAAGGTATGTATAGGTTGTAAGACTTGCATAGCCGCCTGCCCCTATGGGGTAATTTCCTTCAACAAGAAAAAGCCTTATAAGTTCTGGAAAAGCGACGAGCCTTTGATCAAGGGCGCTACTTCCTCACCCCGTGAAGTTGTCCAAAAGGTTAAAGCGACGGCAATTCCCTATTACAACCCGGATAGAGAAGCAACACTCGCAGGAGCCGGGACAAGATATAAGGGCATTGTGGAGAAATGTACCCTCTGCGATCACAGAGTCAAAAACGGAAAACTGCCTTACTGTGTACAGAGGTGTCCGGCTAAAGCAAGGATATTTGGAGACCTGAATGCTCCTAATAGTGCAGTTAATAGGATTCTTGGAAAATACCGTTCCTTCCGGCTTAAAGAGCATTTGGGAACAAAACCAAAGGTATATTATGTGAGGAGTTTAAATCCTGGCACCTACCAGGGGACCAGGGGGAGTGTGTAATGGGGAGGATAATGAGATGAAAATTAGTCAGAATAAACTAACCCGCAGAAATTTTTTAAAAACTGTTGCCGTAACAGGAGCAGTATTTGGTTCAGGTTTTAATCCAGCATTAAGGGCTTTTGCTGCATCTGATAAACTCCCAGCTGTGGAACGCGGGCAATGGAAGCCTACAACTTGTCAGGGTTGTACTTCCTGGTGTTCTAAGCAGGCATATGTACTGGATGGGAGAGTAATTAAAGTTCGAGGAAATCCGAATTCTTTAGTGAATGGAGAGGCTAGTTGCCCTAGAGCACATCTATCTTTACAGCAACTCTACGATCCGGATAGAATAAAAACTCCGATGAAGAGGACTAACCCCCGGAAAGGTAAAAAGGAAGACCCCGGATTTATTCCAATATCCTGGGATGAGGCACTGAACACAATAGCCGATAAAATTATGGAACTCAGGAAGAAGAATGAGACTCATAAATATATGCTGATGCGAGGTAGATATACGTATATGCGTGATATCATCTACGACCGGATGACCAAAATTATCGGCTCCCCAAATAATATTTCCCATAGTGCAATTTGTGCTGAAGCCGAGAAATTCGGATCCTACTACACGGAAGGATACTGGAGTTATAGACAGTATGATGTGGTAAATACAAAATATATAATTCTCTGGGGTGCTGATCCGCTGGCTGCTAACAGACAAGTCTCCTACTACTTAAGTATTTGGGGAGATGTACTTGATCGGGCGCAGGTTGCAGTTGTTGACCCAAGGCTCTCTGCAAGTGCGACCAAAGCGGATGAGTGGTTGCCGATTATGCCTGGTGAGGATGGTGCGTTGGCATCTGCCTTTGCCCATATTATTTTGACTGAAGGATTGTGGTATAAAGACTTCGTTGGTGATTTTCATCCAGACTCTCCGATAAAAAAGTTTGAGACAGGAAGAACGATACCCGAGGAATTTAGCACAGAGATAGATGGAGAGCTAGTTAAAGAGGTTAGCTTCCAGGAGAAATATACCTACGGACTAATTAAGTGGTGGAATCTGGAGTTAAAGGATAAGACAGCGCAGTGGGCAGCAAAGAAAACTAAGCTTTCCGCAGAACAGATCAGAAGAGTGGCTATAGGATATGGGAAAGCCGCTCCCCAGGCTATCTGTTGGGTCGGTGGTGGTCCGGCTATGCAGGTTAGAGGCAGTTATGCCGCCATGGCCGCGCATGCCCTTAACGGACTCGTAGGAGCGGTGGATAATGTCGGTGGAACTCTGGTAGCAAATAAAGAGTATACTCAAAGCTTCCCCGGGGCAGATAATTTTCTTGATAATATAGCAAAAAAGGGGAAAAAGCACAAGAAGATAGACCATCGAGGCAGAAAAGAGTTCCCGGCCCTCAAAAAAGGAAAACCAGGCTCGGCGGTCGTCACCAACAATGCCGCAGAGGGCATCCTAAATGAAGATCCAAATGAAATCAGCGTAGCAATTGCTTACATGAACAACTTTGCCTTTTCCTGTCCGCAGACTGAAAGATGGGAGAGAGCTTTAGCCAAAATACCTTTCCTCGTCCACATTACCACTCACGCAGCGGAATTTACCTGGTTTGCGGATATAGTTCTGCCTTCTACACATCACATGTTCGAGAAGTGGGGATATGTCAAGTCGCACGCAAACGGATACCTCCATGTTACCTTACTCCAACCAGTGATTGATCCTGTATGGGATGTCAGGATAGACGAAACCGAAATTCCCTGGTTAATTGCTGAAAAGTTGGCCCAGAGGGGATTTGATAACCTGATCAGGCATTACAAAGAGTACAAAGATCCTGAGACCGGCAAGTCTCCAACCAACGAAAAAGAATTTGCCCTTTACTCTCTTAAGTATGCTACCCACAAACTTTGGGATCCTGCTGAGTACAAAGGTGGAGACAAATTTAGCGGTTGGGAGGATTTTCGGGCTAAGGGTGTCTGGAACTCCGGACCCTACCCTTATAGAAAAAGATGGGGCAAAATGAAAACAAAGACCAAAAAGTTTGAGTTTTACAGCGAGACCTTAAAAAATGCTTTGGCCAAGCACGCTGAGAAACACAATACTAACATCGATGACATCATGACTACCTGCAACTACCAAGCCAGGGGAGAAGTGGCCTTTATCCCCCACTATGAGCAGCCGTATACGCGGGGAAGTGCAGCAGAATATCCTTTACTGCTTGTGGACTACAAGTCCAGGCTGAACAGGGAAGGCAGGTCTGCCAACTGTTTGTTGTATCAGGAATTGAAGGACCTTGATCCGGGGGATGAAAAAAGGGATGATGTAGCCAAAATAAATCCTGTGGATGCCAGAAAACTGGGAATAAAGACAGCAGATAAAATCAAGTTAATATCTCCTACAGGAGAGTTGACCTGCACGGCAAAGCTATGGGAAGGTACCCGGCCCGGAACAGTGGCAAAATGCTACGGTCAGGGACACTGGGCTTATGGAAAAGTAGCTGCTGGTGAGTTCGGCAAAGTTTCACGCGGCGGAAACAACAATGATATCATTCCCGCCGACTATGACCGTTTGAGCGGCTCCTCAGCATTTTATGGCTTAACCAGAGTTAAGATAGTGAGACTTTTATGATGGAATTTTTACCCCGTGAATGCGAAAGGGCCGATTCATACAAATTACTCTCAGAATGCTATTATCTGCCGGATCAGAAACTAATTAGAACTTTGAGCGGATTGAAGGAATCGAGAGTTGCGCTGTATTCAGAGATAACTAAGTACGTTCCCGAAATAAATGAGATTGAATCATTGAAGGTTGACTACTCAAAACTCTTTGTTGGACCATACAAAGTACTTGCGCCTCCCTATGGGTCGGTCTATCTTGAAGATGGAAGAAGGGTAATGACTGACTCAACCATAGATGTAAAGAACTGGTATAGGCGAGAGCGACTAAATATTGTTTTTAAGGAAGCCCCTGACCATATAGCTGTTGAATTGGAGTTTATGTATTTTCTCATTGTTAAGCAAATGCAGGCAGTCAGAGATTCAGACTACAAAGGCGCAACTAGTTATTTAAAAAAGCAGTCAGCATTTTTAAATACCCATCTTGGCAGGTGGGTACCAGTATTTGCTGAGAAGGTAGAGAAAAATGCCAAGACCATGTTTTATCAAAATGTAACCAGGTTTACAGAATCATTCATTGATCAAGACTCGAAAAGTCTCTCTCTGCGCTTGCATTTCCCAGCCAGCTTGGTATAATATATTTTGGTAAACAGTGGATCGGAGGTGAGCTGAGATGTTTAGATTTGGCATGGGAGAACTTGTTATAATCCTGTTGATTATCCTGCTTCTGTTTGGCGCTGCCAAACTGCCCGAGATTGCCAGGGCCTTAGGCAAATCAATCAAAGAATTTAAAAAGGCGGGAAAACAAATCAAGGATGACGTGGAAGATGTGACTAAAGACAAAGAAATAAAAGGTTAACAGCAGATTGCTTACAATTTATGGTTGATAAAAGACTTACACTCATTCAACATCTGGATGAATTCAGGAGCCGAATTTTACAATCAGTTATTGCGATTATTGTTGCTGCCTGTTTTGTTTATAATTTTGTAGATAAAATCTATGGTAATTTAGTTAAACCGGTAGGCCACCTTGTCTTTATCGCTCCCCAGGAGGCATTTGCAACCAGAATAAAACTGGCATTTTTCGGCGGACTTTTCCTGGCACTTCCCTTTATATTATATCAAATCTGGAGATTCATTTCTGTTGGATTAAAACCAAGTGAACGGAAATATACGCTGCTGTTTGGGCCGTTGTCCTTGGTCTTTTTTGTCCTGGGCGCTGTTTTTGGATACTTGATCATTGTGCCGATTGGGATCAAGTTTCTCCTGGGGTTTGCTACGCAGGAACTCAAGCCCATGATTAGCATTAGCAAATATATTTCTTTTGTCGGGATGCTTACCCTTGCCTTTGGTTTGGTCTTTGAATTACCCCTGGTCAGCCTATTCCTGACAAAGATAGGAGTAGTTACGCCTCAGTTTCTATCCGCCAAAAGAAAACAGGCCGTAGTTATTATATTTATTGCCGCGGCAATCCTGACGCCGCCGGATGTAATTACCCAATCTTTAATGGCAGTCCCTTTATTAATCTTGTATGAAATCGGAATTATTCTTTCGAAAATAGCTTATCGACCAATATGATCAGGGTTAAGCAAGCCTTAACAATCATTTTAAAATCGATCAGACCCCTGGGGAGAGAACAGGTTGATTTGTCCAATGGCCTGGACAGGATTATTTCTTTTGATGTCCGGGCAAAATGTAAGCTTCCTCCATTTGACAATTCCGCAATGGACGGTTATGCGCTTCGAGCCAAAGACACTAAAGGGGCCTCGAAGGTCGAGCCAAGAGTTTTGCAGGTGATTGAAGACGTACCCGCTGGATATACAGCCAAAAATAAGATTCGAGATAATCAAGCTATCAGGATAATGACTGGTGCTGCGTTTCCAAGTGGAGCCGATAGTGTGGTAATGGTAGAGTTCACAAAGAGAGTTAAGCGCAATAAGAAAAGCTATCCAGAAGAGGTCGAAATATATAAAGAGACGAAATTAAGCGAAAATGTCCGCAGGGCAGGTGAAGACGTCAAGAAGGGGCAGAGAGTTTTATCCAGGGGATGTATTTTAAGGCCTCAAGAATTAGGTATGCTTGCCGCCTTAGGGATAAACCGAATTGATGTCGCCAAAAGGCCAAGAGTCGGAATTTTGGCTACCGGTGATGAATTGGTACCAGTTCAGGGAAAGTTAGGCAAGGGTAAAATCCGTAATAGCAACAGTTTTATATTGCGTGCTCAGATAAGCAAGTGCGGCGGTATTCCCATTGATTTAGGCATTGCCAGGGATAAAAGGAGAGAGTTGAGAAGTAAAATTACAACGGGGTTAAAGAAAAAACTTGATCTGTTACTTGTCTTAGGTGGTATTTCTGTGGGAGACTACGATTTAGTTAAGGATGTCTTATTTGAGCTCGGAATGAAAATGAAGTTTTGGAGAGTTGCAATGAGGCCGGGTAAGCCCCTGGCATTTGGATTTATAAAAGGCATACCTGTTTTTGGGCTTCCGGGCAATCCCGTTTCCTCAACAATATCCTTTGAAGAATTTGTCCGGCCGGCCCTGTTAAAGATGCAGGGGGCAAAAAACTTATTCAGGCCAAGGGTATGGGCGACCCTAACTGAAGACTTACAGAAGAAGAAAAACTTAAGATATTTTATCCGCGCAAAGGTTAAAATAAAGAATGGAAAATTTTATGTAAGCTCTACCGGTGCCCAGGGCTCAGGTATTATAAATTCGTTAGTCTTGGCTGACGGTATAATTGTTGCGCCAGAGGGTCTGGAACTGCTTAAGCAGGGCCAGATGATATCGGTTCAACTTTTAAGGCAGGGATATGACGGAGGTGTTATTTGAACTCCGATTTTCCAATTACAGGCATCATTTTAGCTGGTGGAAAAAATAAGAGAATGGGGGAAGATAAAGCTTTTGTTTTGGTGTCGGGAAAACCTCTAATTGAAATCTTGGTGGATAAACTATCGCCCATTTTTACAGATTTGCTTATTATTACCAATACCCCCGAGCTTTATAAAAAGTATGGAATTAGAACCCAGCAAGATATAATACAAAATTGCGGCCCTTTAGGAGGTATCTATACGGGATTAGTTTCTTCCGCAAATAAATATAATTTTATCGTTGCCTGCGATATGCCATTTTTAAATCCGGCTTTGCTGATGTTTATGTCAGACCAAATCCAGGGTTATGATCTGGTTATCCCAAAGCGCAATGGACTGCTTGAGCCATTATGCGCAGTCTATGCTAAAACTTGTATCCAGCCGATCAAGAATGAACTTTCTCAGCAGAACTTAAAAATAAGCAACTTTTTACAACAGGTTAAAGTGAAAGTAATCAGCGAAGAGGAGATTGCTAAGTTTGATCCAGAGCAACTTTGTTTTGTCAATATAAATACACCCCGGGACTACAGGAAGATTAAATATGCCAGAATTTAAAATCGATGCCTATTCGCCACAGGAAATGTCAGAGAAGGTAAAAACAGTTGGGGTAAAGAAAGCCAACCTGGATACCGTGAGCACCTTTGTTCTGGCTCTGTTAGCAGGGGCCTTTATCGCCTTCGGCGCAGTCTTCTATACGTTAGTCGTCCATGACTCCAGCCTTTCTTTGGGGCTGACTAAATTAATCGGAGGATTAGTCTTTTCTCTCGGCCTAATATTGGTTGTAGTAGCCGGAGCTGAGCTGTTTACGGGAAATAACTTGATAGTAATGGCTTATGTCAGCAAAGAAATTTCTTTATATAAGCTTTTAAGAAATTGGACAATTGTCTATCTGGGGAATTTTATCGGTGCCTTATCAATGGTGATGTGGATTTATTTTACCAGGCAGTGGGCTGGAAATAATTTCTTAATCGGCGCCAAAGCGTTATTGATAGCGAATGCAAAAGTAAATTTACCGTTTGTAGTTGCCCTGACCCGGGGGATTATGTGCAATGTTCTGGTCTGCCTGGCAATATGGCTTTGTTTTAGCGGCCGTAGTGTTACCGATAAGATTTTAGCCATTATATTTCCCATAACTGCGTTCGTGGCCTTGGGCTTCGAGCACAGTGTGGCAAACATGTACTTTGTTCCCATGGGGATAGTTCTAAAATCGGTGCCTGAAGTTGTCCAGAACGCGCCAAACGTAAATTTCGCGAATCTCACCTGGTTCGGGTTTATTATCAATAACCTCCTGCCTGTTACTATAGGAAACATTATAGGCGGCGCGGTATTGGTGGCCGCGATCTATTGGTTTATTTATGAAAGGGGAAAATGGGCAAAAAATTAACAATCTGTCAAAAAAGGGGTCAAGTTTTAGCGGGGGCCATAACATGACCAAAGCGCTCAAACAAGAAGGAATAGATCTTTCTTTTATGTCGAAAATTGTATCTACGCACGTTCCCTTTTCCCGGGAAGATCTTATCGGCTCTCTCCAGGAAACTCAGGATCATTATGGATATTTACCGGAGGAGGTAATGGATAAGCTGGCAGAATTAACCTCTACGCCAGTAGCTCTTATCTACGGTATAGCAACGTTCTATTCCCAATTTCATCTCAAACCTCATGGTAAGTACGCGATAAAGCTGTGCCGCGGCACCGCCTGCCATGTAAAAGAAGCGCCTAAAATTTCATCCGCTATCTCCAGCCACTTAGGCATAAAAGATGGCGAGACAACCAACGACATGCTATTTTCTTTAGAATCTGTAGCCTGCCTGGGCACATGTTTTTTGTCCCCCGTCATGTTGATCGGAGACCAATATTATGGTAAATTAACACCCGAAAGCGCGATTGAGGTATTGGAGAATATTGCCAAAGAGAACAAGGCAAAGTAAAATGGTTACATTGAGCAAAGAGATCAAAAATCTACATCATATACGCGAGAAAATAAAAAATAAACAAGCCAAGCGCCAGGTGCGTATTTGTGCCACAGGCTGCAGGGCCTTGGGCGCATTAGATATTTATGAAACTTTCAAAAAAGAGTTAAAAGAAGCAAAACTTCAGAAAGAAATAGCGCTTATTAAAACAGGCTGCCAGGGATTTTGTTCCGGAGCGCCTCTGGTGAGCATCGACCCGGATAATCTGCTTTATGTGTGCCTTAAGAAAGAAGATGTCAGGGAAATCGTCAATACAACCTTAATTGGGAAAAAACCTATCGAGAGGTTGTTTTGCCGGGATAAAAAGAAACCGGTAATAGACCGTTCAAAAATTCCGTTTTTTTCATATCAAAAAAGACTTATTCTCACACGTTGCGGATATATCGATCCGACCAACCTGGATGATGCATTGGCGCATGGAGCATATGAGGTACTGGAGAAAGTATTGACATCCATGGATCCTGAGGCAGTGATTGAGAAAATAAAAAAGTCAGGTTTACGCGGCAGGGGCGGCGCAGGTTTTTTAACCGGGCTTAAATGGGGTTATGCTCACTCTGCGCAAGGAAGTGAAAAATATCTGATTTGTAATGCAGATGAAGGTGACCCGGGAGCGTTCATGGATAGGGCGCTTTTAGAAGGCGATCCTCACATGGTGCTGGAAGGAATTGTGATAGCGGCTTATGCGATAGGCGCATGTAAGGGGTATATATATGTCCGGGCCGAGTATCCTATCGCAATCGAACATCTTAAGATTGCGATAGAGCAGGCAGAGAAATACAAACTGGTAGGAAAAAATATTTTAGGCACAGGTTTCAATTTTGAAATAAAAATAAAGCAAGGCGCCGGCGCTTTTGTATGCGGGGAAGAGACTGCTCTTATTTCCTCTATTGAAGGCCGTAGAGGCCAGCCGCGCCCACGGCCACCATTTCCTACAGAGAGTGGATTATGGGGGAAGCCGACAACTATAAACAATGTTGAAACACTGGCAAACATCCCGGTTATCCTTAAAATAGGGGCGAATGAATATGCCAAACTTGGCACGAAAAAAAGTAAAGGGACAAAGATATTTGCCCTGGCGGGAAAAGTTAATAATACAGGTTTAATTGAAGTGCCGATGGGTATTACTTTACGCGAATTGGTGGAAGATATCGGCGGCGGAATCCCAAATGGAAAGCGTTTTAAGGCTGCCCAGATAGGAGGGCCTTCAGGAGGATGTGTCCCCGCTCAATTTTTAGATAAACCGATAGATTATGAATCCGTGAAAGAAATGGGGGCAATAATGGGTTCCGGGGGTTTAATTATTTTAGATGAAACAGTATGCATGGTGGAGATTGCCCGCTATTTTATGGAATTCTGCGTAAAAGAATCATGCGGGAAATGCCCTCCTTGCAGAATAGGCACTACCAGGATGCTCGATATACTTGAACGAATATGCGGCGGAAAAGCTGAAATGAAAGACATCCCCAGATTGGAGGAATTAGCGCTCCAGGTAAAAAAGAATTCTCTATGCGGCCTTGGGCAAACGGCCCCAAATCCGGTTCTTAGCACCCTGCGTCATTTTCGGGATGAGTACATTGAACGTATCAAGTTAAAGAAAAAAACAAGGCGAGGCAAACCTATCATATGATAACAGTTACCATAAATGGGAAAAAGATACAGGCTAAAGAAGGCCAGACTATTATGGAGGCCGCAGTAGCCAACGGTATCAGCATACCACACCTTTGCCATGAAAAACGCCTGGCACCTGTGGGGGCATGCCGCCTATGCCAGGTGGAAGTCAACCGCGAGCCGGTTCTTGCCTGTTCAACAAAGGTAGCCAGCGGCTTAACTATTTTAACTGAATCAAAAGAGCTTACTTCCCGAAGAAGGTCAGTGCTTGAGCTTTTGTTAAGTGAGCACAAGGTGGCTTGTACCACCTGTGATGCTGACGGAGACTGTAAGCTGCAGGATTATGCATACCGTTACGGCGCCGACGAATTTCTTTTTGGATCCTACCAACGCAAAGATGAGCCAATTTTGAATTATACATCAGCTAATTTAGGCATTGAGCATGATAGCGAAAAATGCATCCGATGCGGCCGCTGTGTGCGCTATTGCCGGGAAGTTCAGGGGGTGACAGCCCTTACATTTGACGGCCGGGGAATAGAGATGAAGATAAATACTGCCCATGGCCGCGATCTCCATGCATCAGATTGTGAACTATGCGGAGGATGCATAAGGGTATGCCCTACCGGGGCGATGAGAGAAAAGGGGGCAAAGGGCCTGGGTAGAAAAAAAGATTTAGTAAAGACTCAAACTACATGCACATACTGCGGTGTCGGTTGTCAGTTAGAATTGAATGTAAATCCCAAAACCAATAAGGTAGTGCGGGTTACTACAAGGCCCGGTATGGGTTTGAATGACGGAAATCTTTGCGGTAAGGGGCATTTTTCTTATGATTTTATCAGTTCACCGGAGAGATTAACAAAACCGCTAATCCGCGCAAACGGCACTTTTAGACAAGCAACCTGGGAAGAGGCAATAAGCCTGTCAGCTAAAAAACTGCGCAAGATCCGCGATAACTATGGGCCGCAATCAATAGCATTCCTATCTTCCTGCCGTTGCACTAATGAAGAGAATTATCTTATGCAAAAACTTGCCCGAACTGCCGGAGGGACGAACAATATAGACCAATGTGCAACAACATGCCATGCTCCTACAATTGCTGGCCTTGCCAGTGCTTTTGGATCGGGAGCCATGACTAACAGTGTGGCTGAAATAAAAGACTGTAAGGTGCTTTTTATTATTGGATCCAACCCAACGGAAGCGCATCCAATTGTCGGTCTTGAGATGAAAAAAGCAATGGCGCGTGGCGCAAAATTGATTGTATGCGATCCAAGATCAACATGGATGGCCGAGCGCGCCGACATTCATATCAAACATCGACCGGGTAGCGACAATATGCTGATCAACGCGCTTATGAATTTTATCATCAAAGAGAAGCTCCATGATGAAAAATTTGTGCAGGAACGTTGTGAGAATTTTGAAGCTTTTGCTGATAATCTGAAACCATATTCTATAAAAAGAGCTGCAGAGTACTGCGGTGTTTCTCGAGAGGACATAAAAGATGCCGCTCGCATATATTCAGAGGGACAACCAAGCGCGATCTTTTATACACTGGGGATAACCGAACACTCCTGCGGTACCGATAATGTTAAAAACCTTGCTAATCTAGCCATGCTCTCTGGACAAATCGGGAAATGGGCAAGCGGTGTAAATCCCCTGCGCGGTCAGAATAACGTGCAAGGAGCGTGTGATATGTGCGCTATGCCTCATCGTTTGCCAGGTTACCAAAAATTGAACGATCCAAAAGTACGTGAAAAATTCGAAAAGGCTTGGGGTGTCCCTTTACCGACTAACGAAGGGGGCAGGGTAACACATTTTATTGAGGGGGCAGGTTCAGGTGAGTTACGGGGATTTTATGTTATGGGAGAAGACCCCGTGATGAGCGAACCCAATCAGAGCAAGGTTGTAAAACATTTGAAACAATTGGATTTTCTTGTTTGCCAGGAGATATTTATGTCCGAGACCGCAAAACTGGCGCACGTTATCCTTCCCGGTGCCTGTTATGCAGAAAAGGACGGAACATTTACAGCGAGCGAACGCCGTGTTCAAAGGATCCGTAAAGCAGTAAAGGCACCTGGCGTCTCCCGCGCAGACTGGCAGATTATATGTGATATTAGTACTGCCATGGGTTACCCTATGAAATACTCTAATCCAAGCGATATATTCAATGAGATGGCGTCTCTTAATCCCTCATACGCCGGCATGGATTATGGAAGAATTGAAAAGAATGGTTTGCAATGGCCATGCCCGGACAAGGACCACTGTGGAACCGTATTTTTACATAAGGGTGACTTCAAGAGAGGAAAAGGGCTATTTCAGCCAATAGTTTTCCAACCCCAAAAAGAGGAGCCGGACAAAAAATATCCGTTGATACTTTCCACAGGCCGAACGCTATACCACTATAATGTCGGAAATATGACGCGTAAATCCGGTATCAGCAATCAAAAGGAAAAGGAATGTTTTGTAGAAATAAATTCCGCTACTGCGGATAAACATGGTATTTTAGATGGAAATCAAATTAAGGTAATAACCCGCCGAGGTTCTATATCTGCCGTAGCCAAAGTATCTCGGCGTGTTCGCGAGGATTCAATCTGGATGCCGTTTCATTTCGTAGAAGCGTCCGCAAATATTTTAACGAATGATGTATTTGACCCGGTTACAGCTACCGCAGAATACAAATGCTGCGCCGCGCGGCTTGAAGTAGGTGCTGGCTTATGAGAAAAATAGTAATTTCTGGATCCCGCAGCAATATCGGCAAGACATTATTGGCAGAAAAAATGCTTCACAGTTTAACAGATTGGGCGGCTCTTAAAGTAACGGTAAGCCGTCAAGGCGAGCTTAGGTGTCCTCGTCGTCACGGGCGATGTCGTGTTTGTTCCGAGATTAAAGGAGATTTCGAAATAATAAAAGATAAAAAGATAATCAATCAGAAGGGCACGGATACGTCCCGCTTAAAAAAAGCAGGTGCAAAAAAAGTCATTTGGCTTAAAGCAACTCTAGGGGGACTAAAAGAAGGATTAAGAAAAAGCCTTCTTGAATTGGAAGATGCAAAAGGTTTGATAATAGAAGGGACATCGGTCTTAAGAAAAATTAAGCCGGATTTCACGATATATATGAGAGATAAAACAACGCATTTAAAAAAAAGCGCCAAGGAAGCGGAAAGAAAAGCGGATATAATAATCAATGTCGATAAATAAAAGTAATAGAAGAATAGATTACCTGCGCATATCGGTTACAGATAGGTGTAACTTAAGATGTAGCTACTGTATGCCTGCCGAAGGCATAGAGACAGTAAGACCCGAGGAACTTTTGAACTTCGAGGAGATAGCGCGGCTAGTTAACATATTTGTGAATCTGGGAATAAAGAAAGTGAGGATTACCGGCGGAGAGCCCTTGGTGAGAAAAGGTCTGCCCAGGCTACTTAAGGCTATTGCAAATACTAAAGGGATAGAAGAGATCGCCCTGACTACGAATGGAGTTCTCTTACCTCAATATACGCAGGATCTAAAAGAAGCAGGGGTGCGCAGGCTTAATATCAGCTTGGACACGCTGAAAGAAGAAAAGTTTAAGAGAATAACCTTGAGCCCTTACTTTTATAATGTAATGGCTGGTATAGATAAAGCCAGAGAATTGCGCTTCGATAAATTAAAGCTGAACACAGTCGTGATGAAAGGAATAAACGATGATGAAATTATCGATTTTGTAAAATTCGCTAAGTCGAAAAGTTTAATCTTAAGATTTATAGAATTCATGAGGGTTACCCCCTTATGGAAGGAGGACTTGTTTATTCCGATCGAGGAGATTAAAAAGATTTGCGAAAAAAAATATAAATTAGAACGGATGGAAAATCCGGGGCCAAGTCCAGCAGAACATTATAAGGTTGATGGTAGGCCGTTGTTGGGCTTTATAAAAACAGATCAAAACAACTGTAATAGATGCTCACGGTTACGATTAACTTCAGTGGGTAACTTAAAGATATGCCTTTATGAAAATGAAGGGCTTTCCTTAAAAGAGTTCTTGCGAGATAGATCTAGTGACAGGGAAATATTCGATATGGTTAGAGACAAAATCAGCCTGAAGGAACAGGTAAATTACAATAGCTGGCAGCCAGCAAATACATATATGTGCAGTCTCGGGGGCTAATACGAATGAAGATGATCGATATAGGTAAAAAAAATGTCACCTTAAGAGAAGCAATCGTAGAGGGTAAAGTTAGTTTAAACTCGGCGGTTGTAGCTGCCATTAAAGAGAACAGAATACCGAAAGGTAATGTTTTGCAGACGGCAAAACTTGCCGGAATACTTGCGGCGAAAAAAACTCCGGAGACTATACCGCTGTGTCACCCTATAGCTATAGAGTACGTCAATATTGATTTCTCCGTAGGAAAGAAAGAAATAAGGATAGTTACAACCGTGCGGGGCAGGGCAAAGACAGGTGTGGAGATGGAGGCCTTTACTGCTACAGCAATTGCTGGGCTGACAATATACGATATGTGCAAGTTCTTAGATAGAACAATTACAATTTCCGAGATAAGACTACTTAAGAAAAGCGGCGGCAAAAGTGGAACCTATGAAAGAAAATAATCCAAAAATAAAAGATAGAAAGCGGAAGGCAACAGTGGTAGCTGTGTCTATTTCTGAGCAGAAGGGCATAAAGAAGAGAAATGTCGAATCTATTGAATTAAAGGAAGACTTTGGGATTACAGGAGACGCTCATGCCGGTACAGAAAATCGACAGGTCAGTTTACTTTCTAGAGAATCAATAGAAAAGATGAAGCGTAAGGGACTTAGTGTCGGTCCTGGCGATTTTGCCGAAAATATCACTACCGAGGGAATAGATTTATTGAGTTTAAACATAGGCACAAGGCTTAAGATTGGTCGAGAAGTTCTCTTGGAAATATCCCAGCTGGGGAAACAGTGCCATAGAAGATGCAATATTTATTATCAGGCTGGTGATTGTGTAATGCCTCGTGAAGGTAGATTTGCCCGCGTTAGAAAAGGGGGAATTATCAGGGTTGGAGATAGTTTGGAGGTAAGCCATTAATGCAGAAACCAGCGAATATAATTTATAAAGTGGCTGTATTAACTATCAGCGATAAGTGCTCAAAAGGCCAAAGGGAAGATGAAAGTGGAAAACTTATTCAGGAACTGGTTAAACATCTTCCGGGTAAAGTTGTAAAATACGAGGTTATTCCTGATGAGCCAGAAATTATCAAGGAAAGACTGGTCAACTATTCTGACCAGATCAAAGTTGATTTAGTTCTGACTAACGGCGGGACCGGTTTTACCACCAGAGACATGACCCCGGAAGCAACTCAACAGGTTATAGAACGGAATGTACCCGGAATACCAGAAGCAATGCGCATAGAATGTCTTAGACTTACCAAGCGGGCAATGTTATCCAGGGGGATTGCGGGAATAAGAGGCAAAACCTTAATTGTCAATCTACCTGGCAGCTCCAGGGGGGCGAAAGAATCTCTCGAGGCTATATTGGAAGGATTGCCGCACGGTTTAGATATGGTGGTTGGCAGGGAACATTAAATGTTGCTAAAACTTTTTTTATCTTTTTTAAAAATGGGCTTGTTCGCTATAGGAGGGGCTTATTCTTTTTTACCCCTGATAGAGAAAGAAGTTGTGGAAAGATATCATTGGTTAACAAAAGAAGAATTCCTTGACGTCTTGGGAGTGGCTAAAATCTTCCCGGGAGCTATCTCTATTAAATATGCTACCTATACAGGACATAAGGTAGCCGGGGTTCCCGGCGTTATAGTGGCAAATCTGGGCAATCTCTTAACTCCGGTAATTTTAATTATATTTGCTTCAAATCTATACAACAAATATAAGCATTTACCCAGCGTTAAAGGGGCATTTAATGTAATTCAACTTACTATATTTACCATGATAATTGCAGTAGTGTTTCAATTAATCAACATTAGCCAATTAACGCAGTGGAGATATTTGTTAGTAGTCATTTTTGCTTTTTCCCTTTTTACTTATACAAAAATTAATCCTGCTTTAATTATTATTATCGCTGGACTTACTGGAACATTTTGGAAATAAATCCCACCAATTCTATCTAACTTGACCTTGCTTTCTTTCACCAAAAAAATCTGATATATTATTGACCTGTTTTGGCCTTTATGTTATAATAGTGAGCCTTATTATATAGATAGAGTAAGAAAGAGATTGGGAATGCCCGCATAGCTCAGTTGGTAGAGCAGGTCCCTCTTAAGGACAAGGTCCAAGGTTCGAGCCCTTGTGCGGGTATCAATACTGTTTTTTCCGGGCGGATGGCGGAACTGGCAGACGCGCTAGCCTTAGGAGCTAGTGAAGAAATTCGTGGAGGTTCAAATCCTCTTCCGCCCATTACTGCTCAAGATGATAAAAGGATAAACATGCGGGCGTAGCTTAGTTGGTAGAGCGTAACCTTGCCAAGGTTAAGGTCGTGGGTTCGAGACCCATCGCCCGCTCCAGAAATAAAAGGAGAGAGCAATATGAAGATCATGGATTTCTTAGATCCTGAGGCAATCAGCGCTGATATTCAAGTCGCAGACAAAAAGGAAGCAATCAAAGCGTTGGTGGGACTTTTAATCAAATCCGGGGAAATTAAAGAGAAAGATAAGGATAAAGTGGTCAAGGTGCTTCTTGAGCGTGAGGCCTTGGGCTCCACCGGTATTGGTCAGGGCATCGGTATTCCGCACGGTAAATTTGCTGGTGTGAAAAAGCTAATTGGTGCTTGTGCAACATCATCCAAAGGGATTGACTTCGAATCGTTAGACGGAGAGCTGGTATATATCTTTTTCTTATTAGTTGCGCCGGAAGATTCCGCAGGGCCGCACCTGAAGGCCTTGGCCCGGGTTTCCCGCCTGCTTAAAGATAAATACTTCCGCGATACTTTAAAAGCAGCGAAAGATACAAAGGCCTTAGTAAAGATTATCAAACAAGAGGATCTAAAAAAGACTTAAGGAAAAAGCGAGCCAACGAATCAAATGGACAGATTTAAATGGTTATATCCGGGAATAAAGATTAAAAGATGGGTGCTGATCTGCATATTGGGCATCGTGATGATTTCCATCGGTTCAATAGACTTGGTTTCCCCGGATTATACCAGCGTGCGTATAATCGGAGGAGTTACTCTATTTTTGGGTATAATCTTAATTTTTGTAGGTCTGGAGAAAACAATAAAATCATTTCTTTCATTCTTTCTTCCCAAAGAAGAAACAAAAATCCTGGACCTTATTTATCAAAAACGACAATTGGCTCAAGGGCCTAAAATTGTAGTTGTAGGAGGAGGCACCGGCCTTTCCAATCTACTTTACGGTTTAAAAGAGTACACCTCAAACATTACCGCAATTGTTACGGTCTCAGATGACGGAGGAAGCTCGGGAAGATTGCGTGAGCAGTTCGGGCTTCTTGCCCCGGGAGATATCCGCAACTGCTTAGTGGCTTTAGCTGATACCGAGCCTTTAATGAGAGATCTTTTTCAATTTCGCTTTAACGGAAAAGCCGAACTTAACGGACATAGTTTCGGCAATCTTTTTATTACGGCGATGACTCAGATTACCGGCGACTTTGAACAGGCGGTTAAGGAGTCAAGTAAGGTTTTGGCGATCCGGGGACGAGTAATTCCCTCTACTTTAGAAGAAGTGGGGCTGATTGCCGAATACGAAGATGGAACAAAAGTGGCTGGTGAGAGCAAAATCGGTGAAGAAAAAAAGCCGATTAGAAGAATTTATTTAAGCCGCAAAGACTGCGAGCCTACTCCGGAGGCAATTAGTGCAATTAGAGAAGCCGATGTTGTTGTGATTGGTCCAGGTTCACTCTACACTAGCATCATTCCCAACATATTGATCAGCGGAATTACTAAAGTAATTTTAGAATCCAATGCACTAAAGATTTATGTTTGCAATATAATGACCCAGAGCGGAGAGACCGACAATTTTAAGGCCTCAGACCACATCGAGGCGCTGGTGGCGCATGCAAAATCTAAACTTATTAATTATTGTATCCTCAATCTTGCCCAAATTCCTCCGGAGTTTGTAGAAAAATATAAAGAAGAGGACGCTCAGCTTGTTGTTGCTGATACAGAAAAGGTACAAGAGATGGGTTTTTCTGTGATTAAGGAAAATCTGGTCAGCGCAAAGAACTATGTGCGCCATGATGCGCAGAAATTATCCAGGATTATTATAGATTTGTTAGAAGCAGGGCCAAAAATAAATGAGCCAGTCTAAAGAAATAAAAAAAACTATGGTGATTAGAAATAAATTAGGCCTCCATGCCCGCCCGGCGGCGCTGTTTGTCCAGATTGCCAATAAATACGATGCGGAAATTTCCGTGAAGAAAGGCACTCAGCTGGTTAACGGCAAATCGATTATGGGCCTGATGATGCTGGCGGCAACCCGGGGCAGCAAAATTCACATCATTGCAAAAGGCGACGATGCCCAGGAAGCAATTACAGAACTTGAAAGACTGGTCAGGAGCAGAGAATGAGAAAGCAGACTTTGTTAAAAGGTATTCCTGCAGCGCCAGGTTTTGCTATTGGTAAAGCCTTTATTTTAGGTAGCCAGGAGCTGGAAGTTGATAAGCGCAGTATCAATGAATCACAAATTCCTAAAGAAATCACTCGCTTTGAAGAAGCCTTAATCAAAACCCGTTCGGAAATCCTGGATATCCAGAAGAAGATTTCCAAAGAGATGGGTGTGCGTCATGCCCAGATATTCAATGCGCATCTATTGGTTTTGGAAGATAGAACCTTAATCGAAGGAGTAATCTCACGGCTGAAAAAAGAAAAACTTTGTGTAGAATACGTATTTTTACAGGTCTTAAAAAAATATATCAAGACCTTCTCTTGCATCGATGATCCTTATTTACGGGAACGCCTAAGCGATATAGAAGATGTGGGTAAGCGTATTTTAAGAAACCTGTGCGGCATCCATCGTGAGATTTTAAATAATTTGAAAGAAAAACTAATTATTGTTGCCTATGACATTTCTCCTTCGGATACTGCTTCTATGCGTAAGGAAAAGGTAATGGGTTTTATTACCGATATTGGTGGTAAGACCTCACATACCGCCATTATGGCCAAGGCCCTGGAGATTCCAGCTGTAGTTGGTTTAGAAGAGGCCACGGCAAAGATTAGAACAGGTACTACTATCATAGTAGATGGAACCCGCGGGGAGGTAATCGTCAACCCGGACAGGGTTACCCTGCATAAATATAAACAGCAAAGCGCAAAATTACTGCGCCAGGAGCAGAGTCTGGTAAAATTAAGAGGCTTAGCCGCAGCCACAAAAGATGGACACAAGATAGAATTAGCGGCAAATATAGAGTTACCCGAAGAACTGCCTTCAGTTATTGCCCACGGGGCAAAAGGAATCGGGCTTTATCGCACGGAATATTTTTATATGAATAGAAGTGATTTACCCAGTGAAGATGAGCATTTTGAGGCTTATAAGAAGGTAAGCCAGGAGGTAAAGCCGCATCCGGTAGTTATCCGTACTCTTGACTTAGGCGGAGATAAATTTTTATCGCAGCTGGATATGCCCCAGGAGATGAATCCTTATCTTGGTTGGCGGGCGATTAGGTTTTGTTTGGCCAAGCCAGAAATCTTTAAGGTGCAACTACGGGCTATTCTTAGGGCCTCGGCCTACGGAGAATTGAAACTTATGTATCCGATGATTTCCGGGATAGAGGAACTAAGGCAGGCCAATCAAATGTTAGATGAGGTCAAACAAGAATTGCGCCGCCGTAAAATTCGCTTTGATGAAGATATTGATGTCGGGGCGATGATTGAGATTCCTTCGGCAGCTTTAACCTGCGATATATTAGCTAAAGAGGTGGACTTCTTTAGTATTGGAACCAACGATTTAATTCAATATTCTATCGCTGTAGATAGGGTCAACGAAAAGATTGCTTATCTGTATGAGCCCGCGCATCCAGCGGTATTGCGTTTAGTTAAAAATATTATCGATTCCGGACACAAAGAAAAGATCTGGGTAGGGATGTGCGGCGAGATGGCCTCAGAGCCGGCCTTTGCGCTTTTACTTTTGGGGTTAGGCCTGGATGAATTTAGTGTTTCTCCAGCGGCCGTACCCATAATCAAACGGGTTATCCGCTCGGTTACCTTAAGACAGGCCCAGGACGTGGCTTGCAAGGCCATGAGGTTGACTACAGGTAAAGATGTAGAGAAGTTCAGTAAAGTCAAATTGAAAGAATTAGTGGGTTAAAGAGTAAATAGAGGGATGATGAAGAATCTAAATGATATTAAAGGCATTGAGGCAACAGATCAACAGAACATGCGTAGTGTGTTAGCGGATTTTCCTAAACATTGCCAAGAAGCTTTTCAATTGGGTAAGAAGATTTCTTTGCCTTTGGACTTCGCCAAGGTTAAAAATATTCTCTTCAGCGGCATGGGTGGTTCAGCCATTGGCGCGGAGATCGTTAGCTCTTACTTAAGAAAAGAAGTAAAAGTACCTATAGGACTCAACAGAGATTATTCTTTGCCTGAGTTTGTGAATAAAGAGACTCTGGCTATTTTAATCAGCTATTCCGGAAATACCGAGGAGACCTTAAGCGCCTATGAAGAGGCTTTTGAAAAAAGAGCTAAAATTGTTATTTTGACCTCAGGTGGTAAGCTTGCCGATTTAGCCAAAAAGCGAGGCCATCCTTACATAATTGTGCCATCAGGTTTTCCGCCTCGCGTGGCCCTGGCCTTTGTTTCTTTTCCTACCTTAGCTTTTTTCTCCCAGATGCACCTTATTCAAGATAAGCAAAACCAGATAGACGAAATTAGTACCCTTTTAGAAAAATTAAAGCAAAAATCTTTGGGCTTGGCTGTAGAGAAAGAGTCCAATCCAGCCAAGGCCTTGGCCGAACGCCTGTTTGATAATTTTTGCGTTATTTATGGTAGCTCTGAACATTTAAGCGCTGTAGTTACTCGCTGGAGAGGCCAACTTGCCGAAAATAGCAAGATACTTTCTTCAAGCCACCTGCTTCCGGAAATGAATCATAATGAGATAGTTGGTTGGCAACATCCCAAAGAAATATTAGAAAAATTCGTGGCAGTTTTCTTAAGAGATAAACAAGATCATCCGCAGGTCCAGAAAAGAATAGAAATTAATAAGGAAATTTTGCAAAAAGAGGGAGTGCGCTTAGAAGAAGTTTGGTCACAAGGAGAAGGCCTTTTGGCCAGGATATTCTCTCTGATTTATCTAGGAGACTTCCTGAGTTATTATCTGGCCGTTCTAAACGGAGAAGACCCTACACCGGTGAAGCGGATTGATTATCTAAAGAGGCGCCTGAAGGAACTAAAATGAAAGCACTGATCTTGGCGGCAGGTTATGCTACGCGGATGTACCCTTTAACGCTGGATAGGCCCAAGCCTTTATTGCCTGTAGCCGGAAAGCCGACGCTTGAATATATTGTTGAGCGCATCGAAGAGATTGAAGAGATTGACCAGGTTTTTGTGGTGACCAATGAAAAATTCTTTAAACAATTCGCCGATTGGCAGAAAAAATTCTCAGCAAGAAAAACAATTAAGATTTTGAATGACAAAACTTCGTCTGAGCAAGAGCGCCTGGGCGCTATAGGCGATATGGACTTGGTGATTAAAAAAGAAAGAATTGCCGACGATTTGCTGGTTATAGCCGGGGATAACTTATTCGAATTAGGTTTGCGGGAATTTGTGGACTTTGCCCAGCACAGGGCTCCCGCTTCTTCTATCGGGCTTTACGATATTAAAGACAAAGAGGCAGTGAGAAGATACAGTCAGGTTTGTCTTGATCAGAATGATAAGATAATAAATTTTAAGGAAAAACCGAAAAAGCCTACTTCGACCCTTGTGGCCAAATGCATATATTTTTTCTCCAAAAGCAAATTAGGCTTGATATCCGAATATTTAAGTTCCGGTGGTTCAACCGATGCCCCGGGACACTATATTGCCTGGCTTTGTCAGAAAAGGTTTGCAGTTTACGGCTTTATCTTTTGCGGAAAATGGTACGATATCGGTAATCAGGAAATTTATAAAAAAGCGGATAAGTATTTCGCTTCGTTACAGGAAGGAGCAGGGTAGATGGCGAAGGAGAAACGACTTTTGACATCAGAATCGGTAACCGAAGGACACCCGGATAAACTCTGCGATCAAATTTCCGACGGCATTCTGGATGAGGTCTTGCGGCAGGATACGCAGGGGCGGGTGGCCTGCGAGACCTTTGTGACTATGGGGTTGGTTATTATCGGTGGGGAGATTACTACCGAGGGGTATGTAGATGTGCATAAACTGGTGAGAAAGATTGTTAAAGATGTCGGTTATACAAATCCCCATTTTGGATTTGACTATGAAACATGCGCTATTCTTAATGCTATTCATGCCCAATCGCCGGATATTGCCCAGGGGGTAAATCGCGGTGGCGCGGGCGACCAGGGATTAATGGTAGGCTATGCCGTCCGGGAGACGCATGAGCTTATGCCGTTAGCGATTACCTTGGCTCATAAATTAGCCAGGCGTTTAGCTGAGGTGCGTAAGAAAGAAATACTTAAATTTTTAGGACCAGATGGAAAATCTCAAGTTAGCGTAGAATATCGAAACGGACGGCCTAAACGCGTAGATAGCGTGGTGATTGCCTCACAGCATACCCCGGAAATACTGGATAAGACCGGCCAGAAAATAACCAAAAAAGCACGCAGGCAGATTATTCAAGCAGTGGCAGAGCCGATTCTGGGTAAATGGATTGATCAGGATACCAAATTTTATATAAATGAAACAGGAAAATTTGTTATTGGCGGTCCGCAGTCGGATACAGGGATGACCGGAAGAAAAGTTGTCGTAGATACATACGGAGGCGCAGTTTCACATGGCGGAGGTGCCTTTAGCGGAAAAGATCCCACAAAGGTAGATCGCTCTGCTTCTTATATGGCCAGGTATATCGCCAAAAATATTGTTGCCGCCGAACTTGCTGAGAAATGTCTGGTGCAGCTTGCCTATGTTATCGGACGAGCCGATCCATTGGCGGTATATATTGACACTTATGGTACGGGTAAGGTTTCCGAAGATAAATTATCGAAGCTAGTCAGGAAGCATTTTGCCTTAACGCCGCGGGGAATAATTGAGATGCTGGATTTGTTGCGTCCGATTTATAAAAAGACCGCTGCCTATGGGCATTTTGGCAGAAATGATGAGCATTTTAGCTGGGAAAAAACCGACAAGGCGCCCCTCTTAAGGAGATTAAAGTGAAACACCATATCAAGGATATTCGTTTGGCAAAAAAAGGTAAACTGCGCATTGAATGGGCCGGGCGTGATATGCCGGTTTTAAATTTAATCAGAAAAAGGTTTATACGAGAGAAGCCGTTGGCCAATACCAGAATTGCCTGTTGTCTGCATGTAACTTCAGAAACCGGTAATTTAGCCCTTACTCTTAAAGCTGCGGGGGCAGATGTGGCTATCTGTGCTTCTAATCCTTTAAGCACTCAAGACGATATAGCCGCCTCGCTGGTTAAAGATTACGGGATTTCTGTGTTGGCCATTAAGGGCGAGGATAAAAAGACTTATTACAAACATATCAACAGTGTCTTAGATATTAGGCCGCAGATTACTATGGACGATGGGGCGGACTTGGTCTCGACCATCCATCAAAAAAGAAGAGACTTAAGCCGGGATGTCCTGGCGGCGACCGAAGAGACTACCACCGGTGTAATCAGGCTGCGCGCTTTAGAACGAAAAGGACTGCTGTTGTTTCCGATTATCGCGGTTAATGATGCCAATACAAAGCATCTCTTTGATAACCGCTACGGGACCGGCCAATCTACGATTGACGGAATAATCCGGGCCACGAATAAACTTTTGTCAGGAACTAAATTTGTAGTTTGCGGCTACGGATGGTGCGGTCGGGGAGTAGCGATGCGCGCCCGGGGTATGGGCGCAAATGTAACTGTTTGCGAAGTTAATCCTCTGCGCGCTCTGGAGGCGATGATGGACGGATATAATGTTTTGCCTTTGCGCCAGGCGGCCAAAACCGGTGATATCTTTGTTACCGTATCAGGCGACACCAGCGTAATTAGAAAAGAACATTTCTTGTTAATGAAAGACGGTGCGATATTGGCTAATTCCGGACATTTTAATGTGGAGATAGACCTTGTGGCTTTACAGAAATTAGCCGGAAAAAAAAGGCACATCCGCGAATTTGTGGAAGAGTATACTTTGAAGGGCAACAAAAAACTCTTTCTTTTAGGTGAAGGCAGGCTGATTAATCTGGTAGCTGCGGAAGGTCATCCGGCTTCGGTAATGGATATGAGTTTTGCTAACCAGGCGCTATCTAGTGAGTTTGTTAAGAAAAATGCCAAGAATTTAAAGAATAAGGTCTATCGAGTCCCTCGAGAAATTGACGAAAAGATAGCCAGCCTTAAATTAAAATCTCTGAATACAAAAATCGACACTTTAACAACTGAACAAGAGAAATATTTATCTTCCTGGGAAATAGGAACTTAAGTAAAGGAGGTCGCCTTATGAATCTATTATGGATGCGCATATTTTTTATGGTTGTTTCCGGATTAGTCGGCTATCAGCTGGGCGGCACTTACAGCACGCTTAGTGATAGTAATTTTGGGGCGATGGGCTTAGGCATAGGAGTTGCCGGTGCCATAGCGGTTATTATTTTAGAAGTGCTGATGCGCAAGGCTTCTGTTGCCGGGCTTTCCGCAGCTGTTTTTGGGCTTATCTTTGGATTAATTATGGCTATGCTTTTATCTTTTGCCTTAAATATGGTTCCGATGACGGAGGTGTTACGTTCTTCTCTGCGGGTAATCCTGCTGTTAATATTTTGCTATCTGGGAATGGTGATTGCCATGCGCGGAAAGGATGAGTTTAGCCTGGTGATTCCTTATATCAAACTTTCACGGCAGGATGTGAGCGAAGAGTTGATTATTCTAGATACCAGCGTAATTATTGATGGACGTATTTGCGATATCAGCCAGACAAAATTTGTCGAAGGAAGATTTGTGATCCCGCGTTTTGTGTTAAAGGAACTACAGCAGATTGCCGATTCCAAAGACAGTTTAAAGAGAAATCGGGGCAGGCGGGGCCTGGAGATCTTGAGCAAGATTCAGAAGAATCCCCAGATTGATGTCAAGATTCATGAAGATGACTTCCCCGACCTGGTTGATGTGGACAGCAAGTTGATTAAGCTGGCGAAAGTCTTAAGCGCCAAGCTCTTTACCAACGACTTTAACTTAAGTAAGGTAGCCGAACTTCAGGGCGTAAAGGTCTTAAATATCAATGAACTGGCTAATACCCTAAAACCTATTGTCCTTCCCGGAGAAGTGCTGGAGCTAAAAGTGGTCAAGGAAGGTAAAGAATACAACCAGGGGATAGGCTATCTTGATGACGGGACGATGGTTGTAGTGGAAAATGGCAAACATCTTTTGGGTCAGACAGCCAGGACTACAGTTACCAGTGTCTTACAGACGACAGCCGGACGGATGATTTTTACCAAGCCGGCGAATAATAAAAAATCACACAGGTAATCACAAATACCGTGTATCGAATAGGTATAGGATATGATCTCCACCGCCTTGTGAAAAGGCGCAAACTTATTTTGGGGGGAATCACTATACCCGCCAGCCATGGCCTTTCGGGTCACTCAGACGCCGATGTGCTTCTACATGCTATCTGCGACGCCTTATTAGGCGCATCTGGCCAAGAGGATTTAGGCGTTCACTTTCCCGATTCTCATTCCGCGTATAAAGGCATTTCCAGCCTAAAATTACTCAAAAGAGTCAATCTACTTTTAAAAAAATTAAGATATTCTATCGTGAATATTGACGCCATGGTTGTCGCTGAAGAGCCGAAGCTTACGCCTTTCAAAGCAAAGATGTGCAAAAAGATTGCTCAAACTTTAAGTATACCCGCTAAAGAGGTGAGCGTGAAGGCAACCACTGCCGAAGGCCTGGGGCCGATCGGTGAAGGTAAAGCGATTTCCGCGCATGCCGTCGCCCTAATTAAGAAAAAAAGATGAAGATTTACAATTCGCTGACCAGAAAGAAAGAGAGTTTTGAACCGATAAAAAAGGGCAGGGTGGGAATGTATGTCTGCGGGCCTACAGTCTATGATGAGCCGCATATAGGGCATGCAAGGAGTGCGTACATTTTTGATGTTATTCGGAGCTATCTTAAACATAAAGGATACAAAGTCAAATTTGTGCGAAATGTTACCGATGTTGATGACAAAATTATTAATAAGGCGAAAGAAGAATTTAAGGGAGAAAGTTTAAATAGTGCTGTAAAAAAAATAGCCACTAAATATCTCTCTGCATACCATCAAGCCCTAGATCAGCTTGGGATCAGCGCAAGAGGTCCTGGCATTATTGAAATTGAACCAAAGGCAAGTGAATATATTGATAAAATGAAGGAATTCATAAAAATTCTTATAGAGAAAAAAGTAGCCTATCAATCAGGTGGAGATGTTTATTTTGATATAACCCAGGCAAAAAATTATGGAAAATTGTCAAATCAGTCTATAGATGCAATGAGGATTGGGGTACGAGTTTCTCCGACAGAAAACAAAAGAAATCCTCTTGACTTTGCGCTTTGGAAATCAGCCAAGGAAGACGAGCCCTCTTGGGATAGCGACTGGGGAAAGGGTAGGCCAGGTTGGCATATAGAGTGTTCAGTGATGAGTATGGATGTCCTGGGAAATGAATTCGATATACATGGCGGGGGATTAGATCTTATATTTCCTCATCATGAAAATGAGATTGCCCAGGCCGAAGGTGCAGGCAAGAAATTTGCCCGATTTTGGATACATCATGGTCTGTTAACTATAAACGGCCAGAAAATGGCTAAGTCGCTGGGGAATTTTATTACTATTAAAGATGTGTTAAATCGATATCCTGTCGCAGATATTTTAAAGATATTCTATCTGCAAGCTCATTATTCCAGTCCGATAGATTTTTCTTGGCAGAAATTAGAAGAAATAAAGAAGGGATACGAAACAATTGATATCTTAAGAAACAAATTAATAGAAAACTACAGAAGGGCAGATATAACTAAGGTGACAAAAAGCGGTACCGGTCCAATGAGGCAGTTTAGAGATCGATTTATTGAACGGATGGATGATAACTTTGATACCCCAGGAGCATTAGCGGTTTTATTTGAAATGGTAAAGCGATGTAATAAAACATTGGAAAGTGATGAACCGTTTAAGAAATCTATATTAAATTACGCTTTAACGGTAATGAAAGACATGACTGAAGTATTTGGATTAACTTTTCTTAAAGAGAAACATAGTGCTATATCAGATGATGAAATAGAAGAGAAAATTAAACTAAGGTTAGAACTCAAGAAACAGAAAGAATATAAAGAAGCTGATAAAATACGGCAGAACTTAGCAGCAGATGGTATTATATTGGAAGATAGTGAGGAAGACACTCTGTGGCGAAGAAAAATTTGAAGTATGGCGTGTTAATTACCTTTGAAGGTTCCGAGGGCAGCGGTAAAAGTACTCAGGCGCGAAGGCTTTGCGGTTATCTTCGGCAAAAGGGCTTTAAAGTACTCCATTTGCGCGAGCCGGGAAGCACCGCAATTGGCGAGAAGATTCGCGATATCCTTCTTGACCCTAAGAATAAAAAAATGGATGTAGCTTGTGAGATGCTCCTTTATCAAGCTGCCCGGGCGCGGTTGATTAGAGAAAAAATACTACCTGCCTTAAGCCAGAAGAAAATCGTAGTCCTAGACCGGTTCTTAGATGCCACCATTTGTTATCAGGGTTATGGCGGGGGATTAAATATCACCTTAATTAAACAAATCGGTAAGTTAGCTACCTGTGATACTCAACCGGATTTAACTATCCTTTTAGATATTAGCGCTAAAGAGGGCCTGCGCAGGTCTAAAACGCGCGACCGTATTGAAAGAAGGCCTCTGGCCTTTCATCGCCGGGTCAGAAGGGGTTATCTTAAGCTGGCTCGGGCAAATGTGCGCAGGATAAAAGTTATTCCCGTAGCCAGAGAAATCAGTAAGACTCAAAGTGAAATTAGAAAAATTGTAAAATGGCGTTTAAAGATATAAAAGGGCAAGAGAAGGCGGTGGAGTTTTTCCGCAATTCCGTGAGTAAAGATCGGTTGGCTCATGCCTATCTTTTTTCCGGACCTCAAGGGCTAGGTAAGACCTTGTTGGCTCAAAATTTAGCTAAATTTTTGAATTGCGAAAATCCGGTTAAAAAAGAAAGTTCATTAATAGACTGCTGTGACAGATGCAGCTCCTGCCGCAAGATAGAGGGTTCCAATCACCCGGATGTGCACTGGCTTGAAACTACCGGTCGTTCCGCAAAAATCTCTATTGATCAAATCCGCTTGATGCAAAAAGAGATTTCCCTGAAAGCATATGAAGGCAGATTTAAGGTCTTTATTATTCAGGATGCCCAGCGAATAACTGAAGAGGCGGCCAATTGCCTTCTGAAAACGCTGGAAGAGCCACCAGATTCAAGTTTAGTAATTTTAACTTGCACTAATATCAGCGGACTCTTGCCTACAATAATCTCCAGATGCCAGATAATTAAATTTTTCCCGCTCGATTACGATACAATAAAAGAGATTTTAATTAGCGATTATGCTTTGGATCAGCGTTATGTACATTTTCTATCTGCTGCATCAGAGGGAAGAATCGGCAGGGCCTTAAGTTTAAAAGAAGATGATTCCTTTGCCAAGAAGAATCGCATTATTGATAAAGTTTGCGCAACTAATCGACAGGAGTCTTTTGCTATTTTTAATATTAAGGATAAAAGGAATTTATCCACAGAACTGGGGTATC
>JAMXCY010000029.1 GCA_024543015.1 Candidatus Omnitrophota bacterium
TTCTCTTTAGGTCTTCTAAAGTAAGACCTTGCGCATCCAGGGCCTGCTCAAATTCTTTTTCATTGTTAAAACCTTGCTTGACTCCTTCCAGGCGTGCCTCTAGTTTCTCCGGGTTAACCTTAATCTCAAATTTTTTAGCTTCAGAGAGAATGAGCCTTTCCTCCACCATCTGGTTGATAATATTTTCCTCTGCCTCTTTAATCTTTCGGGCAAGCTCCTCAGGATTTGTAAACATGCTTTTTAATTTCACTTTTAAGGTAGCTACCACCCTATTTAATTCGGACTGGGTAATTACCTCCTCGTTTACTACCGCCACAATTCTGTCAATCCTGAGCGCGGTCGAACCATCAATGGTCTGGGCAAATAAATTTGTGTATAAAACGCAAACCAAGCCTATTAGTACAATTTGTAAGTAGCTGCGTTTATTTTTCCGAAAGTTCATTGACGGTCTCCCTTAATAGACGGCAGTAAAGATCAAAGCCTAATGCCGAGATCCAACCGTGTTGTTCAGCGCCCAAGAGATTTCCTGCTCCGCGAATTTGTAAGTCCTCCATAGCAATTTTAAAACCGGAACCAAGAGAAGTAAATTTCTCAATCGCCCTAAGACGTCTTTCGGCATCCTCGGTCCAGACATAACCGCTGGGGACAAGAAAATAGGCATAAGCCTTGTACTTAAACCGGCCTACGCGTCCTCTTAATTGGTAAAGATCGGCCAGCCCAAACAGGTCTGCGCGATTAACAATAAGCGTATTGGCATTAGCTATATCAATCCCTGACTGAACAATGGTAGTGGCTACCAAAACATCAATCTGCCCCTGAATAAATTGGAACATAATCTCTTCCAACTCTCGCTCAGGCATCTGTCCATGTGCACAACAAACTCTTGCCGGCAGGCTAAGCTGCTCAATCCTCTTTGTAACTTTTTCTATGTCTTTAACTCTGTTGTGGATAAAATAACACTGCCCGCCTCTTTTGGTTTCCCTGGCAATGCTTTTTCTGATCAACTCTTCATTATACTCTAAAACCTTGGTTTCAATAGGAACCCTTCCCAGGGGTGGTGTGTTTATTATCGATATATCCCGTGCACCCATTAAAGACATATATAAAGTACGCGGTATCGGCGTAGCCGTCAAGGTCAATATGTCTACCAGAAGCCTTAAGCGTTTTAATCTTTCTTTGTGTTTGACGCCAAAGCGCTGCTCCTCGTCAATAATAACCAATCCTAAATCCTTGAATTTTACATCGTAAGATATAAGCCTATGCGTGCCGATAACTATATCTACGACTCCTGAAGCAATGCCTGAAATAACTTGTCTTTGCTCTCCCGGGCTTTTAAACCTGCTAAGCATTTGCACATTTACAGGAAAGTCCTTTAATCTTTGTCTAAAAGTATAATAGTGCTGTTCAGCCAAGATCGTAGTGGGCACCAGCATCGCTACTTGTTTATTGTCCATCACTGCTTTAAAAGCAGCGCGTAAGGCTACCTCTGTCTTTCCGTATCCTACATCGCCACAAATCAACCTATCCATAGGCTGAGAAGATTCCATATCCTCTTTCACTTGCCGGCTAGAGTTAGCTTGATCTGGCGTCTCCTGGTAAACAAAAGAGTCTTCTAATTGTTTTTGCCAGTCGTTATCATCGGAAAAGCGGTGGCCTTCTAAAGCAGAACGGGCCGCCTGTATCCTCAACAATTCGCTGGCTAGTGAAAAGATACCTTTTTTAGTCCTTGACTTTATAGCCTGCCAAGCCTTGCCGCCGAGCTTAGAAATGCGCACAGGACGACTCTCAAGACCAATGTACTTATTCACCAGATGTAAATCGGCGCTAGGCACATAGAGTTTATCACCATCGGTATATTCAATAATCATGTGATCCTGGTGCTGTTTTTCCCGCTTTAACTTCTTTATTCCCAGGTATCTACCAATGCCGTGGTTAACATGGACTACATAGTCACCAACTTCTATATCTACAAAATTGGCAATCGGCAACTCTTCCCCGAAACCAATATAGCTTTTCTTGATCCTGCCATCTTTAAAGATATACTTGGGCAAGATGATAATTAGTTTGTGACTATCCAGGGTGTTTCCGGAAATCAAGTCAAAGCTGCGGATTGAGTTTATCTCCTCAGCTACAAACTCAATGCGGATAGGGTTTTCAAAGGTTACCGGGAAGATATCAACAATCCCACCTCGTAAGCTAAAGTCTGTCTCTTGATTAACCCCTGAACAGGATTGATAATTATATTCTACCAAGGTCTTGATTAGGTTTTTAAGTTCGATATTCTGGCCGGGATATAGTTTTAAGGAGGAAAACATTACATTTTTTCTGGGGCGGATATAGTCAACAGGCGCAAGCCATTATCAAGCACTATCCTTACCGCATCTATTAAGACTAACCTTGCGCAAGTTAACCGCAAATCCTCGGTAACCACCCTGTGTTTTTCATAGTAATGATGTAGGCTTTTGGCTAAATCTTGTAAATACGTAGTAACTCTATGTGGCTCAAGAGCTTGGGCGCAAGATTCTATTATGGAAGGAAACTTCCTTAATATCTGAATAAGATTCAATTCTTCGGCTTTATTTAATAAAGATAAGTCCTCTTTTTTCTGAAGTTTAAGTTTCTCTGAATTGGTTTTGGCAAATTTTAAAATGTTTAAAAGGCGCGCATGGGCATATTGAATGTAGTAGACCGGATTTTCCAAAGATTGCTTTTTAGCTAATTCTAAATCAAAGCGTAAATGAGAATCTCTATTTCTCATCAGAAAGAAAAACCTGGCCGCATCTTTCCCTACTGCTCGAGTGATATCATCGAGGCTTACATATTGGCCGGCCCTTGTAGACATGGGAATAACTTTATCTGCCTCAACGAGACTAACCAACTGCACTATTAATACTTTAAGATTCTTTGCTTCATAACCTAAGGCACTAATTGCTGCTTTGAGGCGCAGAATATAGCCATGGTGGTCAGGACCCCAAACGTTTATTAGCCTGGTGAATCTGCGTCTAAACTTAGTTTGATGGTAAGCAATATCCGGTGCTATGTAAGTTAAGTTGCTATTGCTTTTTATTACCACTCTATCTTTATCATCTCCGAATCTAGTACTGGCTAGCCACCAGGCCCCTTCCTTCTTGTAAAGGAAGCCTTTCTTTTTTAAAAAGGTTAGAGCTTGATCAATTTTACCGCTTTTGTTTAATTGCTTCTGGCTAAGCCAACAATCAAACCTCACTCCGAAAGCACTGAGATCCTCTTTTATCTTTTTGAGAATCTCAAGATAAGCAAACTGCGAAAAAAAAGACAACTTTTTCTGCCAATTCTTAACAAATTTGGGGCCGTATTTTTGTACCAACTCTTCAGCCAACTCATCAATATATTTTCCTCGATAGCCCGCATCAGGAAATTGAACATCGATTCCCAGAAGCCCCAGGTATTTAGCGCGCAGAGACTCTCCCAAGGTATCTATTTGAACACCCTCGTCATTTAAATAGTACTCTCGGGATACCTTATACCCGGCAAAACTTAAGATATTGGCCAGGGTATCACCAAAAGCCGCCTGGCGCCCATGGGCAACATTTAAAGGGCCTGTAGGGTTGGCGCTGACAAATTCAATGTGCACCTTTTCAGCTTTACCAACTTTAAGCCGGCCAAAGTTACTGCCCTTTCTCTTGATTTCTAACAAGACCTCATGTAGACAAACCTTGCTCAAGAAGAAATTAATAAAGCCGGCGCCTTTAACTTCGATTTTTTCAATTGCTGGAAAAAGATCAGAGGATTGCAGGATTTTGTTTAACACCGTTTGTATTTGCTGAGCAATTTCTACAGGTGAGGCGTTCATCTGGCGGGCAAGAAGCATGGCTATGTTTGTGGAGAGCTCTCCAAAACGTTTATCTCTAGGGCAATCCAGCTTGAGTTCTGGAATTTCTTTTAATCTCTTAGAAATCGCGCTTTCTTTTATTGCTCTGGCAATAAGTGTCTTTATGCGCTTCTCGATGTCCATGTTTTTCTTAAGACTTCTGCTCTTTTATTAAACCCGGTTGCTTTTGTAATATATTTAAAAATACCTTTACAATAGCCGGGTCAAACTGCGTACCGCTATTGGCCTTTAATTCCTCTATTGCCTTGGCTAGGTTTAAGGCTTTGCGATATGGCCTTTCCGAAGTCATCGCATCAAAAGCATCGGCCACAGTCATAATCCTGGCTCCTAACTGGATTTCTTGACCGCTCAAGTTTGCGGGGTAACCTTTTCCGTCATATCTCTCATGATGCTGTTTAATCAATACGGCTACTTTATCTAAAAAACCAATCGGCTCTAAAATGCGAGCTCCCTTTAAAGAATGCAGCTTTATTTCCTCCCATTCTTCCTGGGACAGCTTTGTCGACTTGGTTAGAATGTAATCATGGGTTCCTATTTTTCCTAAGTCGTGTAACTGACAGGCCTGGCTGGTAGTTTCGATCTGGGCAGGAGATAGGCCTAAATCTTGAGCAATAGCTAAAGCATATCTGGTAACATTTTCCGAGTGGCTGCGCGTGTAATGGTCTTTGGCATCCAAGGCCGAGGCCAAAGCAGAAATCGTGTGCACGTAAACCTCTTTGAGGCTTTTGTAAAGGAGAGCATTTTCTATAGCAATAGCTGATTCAGTGGCAATCTCTTTTAAGAGCAATAAGTCTTCTTCCCGAAAGCGTTCACCGTTTGTCTTATTATTCCCGTTGATCACGCCGATAATTTTATTTTCGGCTTCCAAAGGAACGGAGATTAGGCTTCCCGTGTAATACTTCTCGTGCTTGCGCCCGATAAAACGCGAGTCCTGATCCAGGGCATTTATTAAAAGCGCTTCTTTCTTGTTCCAAACCCATCCGGATATCCCCTGGCCTTGGATCATGCGCTGTTTTTCTATCTTATTCAAGTTTATTCCCTGCGCACACAACACCTTTAAGCTGTCCACATTAGATTTCTCAACCAAAAGTATCGTGCAAATCTTTAGGTTCAATACTTCCGTTGTCCTTTTGACAACCGTACTTAAAACTTCATTTAAGTCCAGCGTAGAGGAAACCTCCCGGCCTATTCTATAGATATAACCCAATTCTTTAGCTCTGTCTTTAGCAATTTTTTCCAGGTTTTGGTTGTGCTTTCTTGTCTTCTCCTTAAAAATCTTCAGCTGTTGAAACATATGGTTAAAGCTAGAAACCAATTCCTGAATTTCGGAATAACCGCGGATTTTAAGACGGTGAGCAAAATTTCCCCGGGAAATCTCTTTGACTACTTTGACCAATTCCTTAATCGGCCTGTTTAACCTCTGGCTTAAGAAAAAAGAAATTAATACAGATAGAATAACGACTAAAGAGGTTATGATTAATCCTGAAAATAAGATTGTATTACGCAACTGCTCGACATCTTCGGCTTTGAGAATAGTTTCGGATATCTGCAAGAAGAAAAACAGGTAAGATAAACTAACAAGCAGGGTTAAGCAAGGAATAACCAGGACTAATCTTGTTTTGAATCTGCCCATATTTTTATCTTTTTAATTGGAACCTTGCTGCTGTTGCGCTTTTTTAAAAGCACTAACAACCGCAGGGTCAAACTGTGTACCAGAGCATCTTTCCAGTTCGCTGCTGGCCTGTTCTGCAGAAAGTGATTTTTGGTATGGGCGGTGGGAAATCATGGCTTCATAAGCATCGGCTACAGCTAAAATCCGTGAACCAATTGGAATCTGATCAAATTTTATATCTTTGTCGGGGTATCCACCGCCTGAATAGTGAGCGTGATGATGTAGAATTATGGGCACTAAGTTACTCAATACTTCTATATTATTTATTATTTCCGCACCTACCTGAGGATGCTTTTGAATAGTTTCCCATTCAGCGCGAGTCAGCGGATCTTGTTTTCTCAAGGTATTGATATCGATACCCACTTTGCCTAAGTCGTGCAGATAGCTTGAATATTGCAACGCGTCTTTCTGTAGTTCAGACAGTCTCAACTGAGCAGCAATCTTCAAAGCAATTTCCGCTACCTTTTCGGAGTGGCCGGCAGTGTAACTATCTTTGGCATCTAAGGCATTAGCGAGAAATCTGATAGCGCCCAAGTAGTTTGCCCGGGCCCTTTGGTATAACCGGGCATTAGAGATGGCAATTGCCGCCTGAGAGGCAAACATAGAAAGGAGCCTTGCGTCTTCTTTACAAAAATAAGCAGGCGACTCACTATAGATACTTAAGACTCCGAAAGTTTTAAGCCTGTGCACCAGAGGAACCGAAAGCAGAGAACGTAAGTTCTCCTTCCGGGCAATAAAATTGTGCTGATAGCGGGAATCTTTAAATAAGTCTTTAATGATATAATAGCGATTTTCTCTCAACACTCTCCCGGCAATACTCTCTCCCACTTTTATATTGCCTTTACGCAGATATGAACGGTTTTTTAAACCGTAGTGAGCCTCCAGGATTAACTCTTTCCTGTTTTTGTGTAATAGTCTTAAGGAACATCCCTTGGTTTTCATAATTTGACAGGCCTTTTTAGTGATCATTTTTAACACCAAGGGCAATTGTAGTGTTGAAATTATGGATTTATTTACTTCATAAAAGGCAATAACCCCTTTATTCTGAAGTAAGTTAGGCCTTTGTTTGGATTGTCTTTTAGGTTTTGACTTATTTTGCGCCATCTCTGTTTAAAGTTAACTTTGGGGCATCCCCCCAGAGCCTTTCCAGATCATAAAATTCTCTTACTGCAGGGGTAAAAATATGAACCACTACATTGGTGCAGTCTAGCAATACCCAAAGCGCATAACGATAGCCTTCGATATGCCAAATCTTATGCCCTGATTGTTTAAGCTGCTCGATGATGTAATCAGCTATTGCTTTAACTTGCCGGGTTGAATTTCCAGTTAAAATTATAAAGAAATCCGTAACATTGGAGCTATTGCGCAGATCCAATATTACGACATCCTCGGCTTTTTTGCCTTTAGCAACCTTAGCGATAAATAAAGCCTTGGAACGAGAATTTATCTCTTACCACCCCGCTTTCGCCAACTGAAGGATCTAAGTTTAGCTATTTTATCACAATTTATGCAAAAAAGCAATAATTTTAAGTTAGCAATATAGCTTTTTTCTTAAAATATATTTTCTAACTTCTTCGGGTACAAGATACTGAATAGATTTTTTCAATCTAATGCGCTTACGAATGTCTGTAGATGAAATATCGAAAGCAGTAATACTGATTGACTGCATGTTTTTATGTAATCTTTTAATCACAAAACCCGGTCTTTGGGCAATTACAAATTTGCAGGACTTACTTAGTTTAGCGATATCCTTCCATGTAGAAAACTCCCTCAAAAAATCAGAACCCACAATAAAATATAAATTTCTATGGGCATAAATAGATTTAAATGCCCTTACTGTTTCTATAGAATAAGATAAACCTCCGCGCCTAATTTCTAAATCGGAAACTTTAAAGACGGGGTTAGACTTAATTGCTAAGGCAATCATCCGGTATCTCTGATCTGCCGGGAGAAGTTCCTCGGTGCTTTTATGTGGAGGAAGATTTGTGGGGACAAAAATTACTTTTTCTAAACCGAGAAGTTCTGCGCTTTCCTTGGCCAAAGCCAGATGACCCAGATGGATGGGATTAAAAGTACCGCCCAATATACCGATTCGTCTTCGCTTTTTGATCATTAAGTTCGGATCTGCCCCTGGCCGAATATTTCGTATTTGTAAGTAGTTAATTCTTCTAGCGCCATAGGCCCCCGGGCATGTAGTTTATCGGTGCTAATACCTATCTCTGCACCCAAACCAAATTCATAACCATCGGTAAACCGTGTGGAGGCATTAACATAAACACAAGCGCTATCCACTAACTTCAAGAATCTCTTTGCCTTGGTGCGATTCTCAGTAATTATTGCTTCAGAATGCCCGGAACCATAGTGATTTATATGCTCGACAGCTTCTTCTAAATTGCTGAGGACCTTTACCGATAAAATTAAGTCCAGATATTCTGTCTGCCAATCAAATTCTTTGGCCTTTTTAATTGCACTCGCTGCGCTCGCTGCGCTCGCTACGCTCGCTATTTTGACTGTTTTAGCACAGCCTCGAATTTCTACTCCAGCGGTTTGCAATTCTTTTAGCATTGATGGCAAAAATTTCTTAGCTATAGTTTGATGAACCAAAAGTGTTTCCATAGCATTGCAGACACCTGGGCGCTGTACTTTAGCATTAAAAACTACCTTCTTTGCTAAAGCAAGGTTTGCCTGGTTGTCCACGTAAATATGGCAGATACCTTTATAATGCTTAATTACCGGAATTCTGGAGTTCTTACTCACTCTCCTGATTAGGCCTTCTCCGCCTCGCGGCATCACTAAATCGATCAGGCCTTCTAAACCCAGCAAGACATCTACCGCCTTCCTGTCCGTAATTTTCAATAGATTAGCTGCGCCCGCAGGTAGTCCATATTTCTTTAAGGACCTACTCAATGTCTTAAAAATGGCTAAATTGGAATTAATTGCCTCTTTTCCTCCCCGCAGGATTATGGCATTACCCGACTTTAAGCAAAGACCGACAGTGTCGCTTGTAACATTGGGACGAGACTCATAGATAACGGCAATTAGACCTATAGGAACCCTTACCTTTTTGATTAATAAACCATTTGGCCTCCGGAAACTTTTGATTATCTTGCCTACAGGATCTTCTAAGCGAGCGATATTCTTCAGCGATTCAGCCATTTGAGCTATACGCTTCTCGCTAAGCGTTAATCTATCCACAAGGCTTAACTTAAGATTTCTTTTTTGTGCTTGATCCAGGTCCTTTTGATTGGCCCGGATTAAGCTTTGGCTATTCTTGATTAATTCTTGAGCCATAGAAATCAACAGCTTATTCTTAGTTTTTGAGGGCAGAAGAGGTAGGAGCCTTGAGGCCTCTTTGGCCTGCTCTGCTATTTTAGTAATCTCTCGTTTAATGTCCATTTTTAAAGGATTGTTAAGTTGTCCCGATGAATTACTTCATCGTAATACTTATAGCCTAATATCGCTTTGATTTGGTCTGTCTTTTGCCCTTTTATTTTAGTCAACTCCTGCGAAGAATAGCCTGTTAGGCCACGCGCAAATTCTTGATTTTCTGCATCCCGAATACTTACCGTGTCCCCCACAGCAAAAGCGCCCCGTAGTTTAACTATACCCTTGGGAAGCAGGCTTTTTTTCTTTAAAACTAATGCTTGTTTTGCTCCTTTATCCACAAATACAAGGCCGGCAACCTTAGCGCTAAAA
>JAMXCY010000030.1 GCA_024543015.1 Candidatus Omnitrophota bacterium
ATGTTGCGAAAATCCAGGCCTAAGTCAAAACTGGGAAATTGAAAATCGGAGTTGAGCACTCCGGCCAAGAAATATCCGTCGTAAGCGATTTCCCATCTAAAATCTATATCTTCAAATTTGTACTCTCCATCAAAGGAATAGACCTGGTTTTTTAGAAAATCCTCCCTGTCGGAGCCTGAGCCTCTGGCGTAGTTAAAAGAAAAAGTTTTATTCTTCTCAGGCGAGAAAAGACTTAAGCTTGCTCCTTCTATATAAGCCTTTTTCTCTTCCTCTACACCCGGTGGTAAAAGCCCAAAGGCCTGACGCTCCTGTCCCCGGAAGACGGTGTAGTGAATGTTCTCATTAAAAGCATCACTTTCCCAGAAAACTCCTCTTAATAGCTCTCCGGGATAAGAAAGATCGGAAAAACTGGTATAGAAGTCAAAACCGCGCAGATTAAAATTCTTCAACTTGCCCAACTTCCCATCGGTTAAACCCACTGTATAGCTGGTAACTTCATACTCTTCGTCGAATTTCCTGGCGGTTACAGAAGTATCAAAATCTCCGTAAGGAGTGGGTCCGGCTATCTGCGCCCATTGATTAAAAGAAAGACTGCGCCTGGTTAAGTCTTCCCCTGGATCTCTTCTATGATAACTCTGCCTGTTGGCAGAATAACTGAATCTAAATGGCTCTTCTTCCAGGATAAACATTTCTTCTTCTTTGGGAAGTAAAATGTAAGGGTGGATCACTCCTACGTTAACTGTCCATCTGCCCTGATCATCCCAGATATGCAGGAAAGTTGAGCCAATGTTTTTCCCTGTGATTTTCACTCTGTCGGTATCAATTCTTTCTATTTCTAGCTTTTCCGGCTTCTCCACCAAATACCTGCCTATAGTTGTGGCCTCCATGATTAGGCTTTTATCCAGCTCTATCTCTATGGTGGTTTTTGGCTGGGTGGCCCATAGTTCATCGTTTAAGTATAAAGTTTTTATCTCTTCTGCCTTAATCTTCTTAATTTTCCCTTTTCTTTTTGGCTTTCTTGGCACAGGATAAGTAACTTCCTTTAATTCTTCGGCAATTCTTTTTTCCTCTTTATCCAGAACAGAAAAAATAGCCTCTCGCCTCTTTTTCTCTACAACTGGCGCTTCTTCTTCGGGAAGGCCGACCTTCTCCAGCCACTCTATCGCCCTCTCCATTACCTCTTCTCTGAATGTTATCTCTTCTTCTGCCTTTATCTCTTCAATAAACTCAATGTATTCCCGGGCCCCCTTGTGTTCGGGCTCAATCAGCAGAACCTTCTTAAATTCATGCAGGGCTGAAGGGTAATCTCCTTGATCATAATATTCTTTAGCTATTTCGAACAAGAATTGAGCTGCCCGACTGAACCCGGTTTGCGCGTAGGCAGGAGTGGAAATACACAAGAATAAACACAACGCCATCAGAAACAAAATAAAATAAGCAGAAATAGGTTTTATTTTATCCATTTAGTCTAGACAATAACACTTATAAATTTACTTAATCTTACTTATTATACTATATACCATAAAATAATTACTCTGTCAACCTTTTTTTCTTAACTTACCCAGGGGCTAATGAATGATAGAGACAGTAATTAGAACATAAGGACAAAAATGAAGCAAGCAGGGGGCTACTACTCAGAAAAGGGTAAGAAGTGCTTTTTGCAGGATGTAACTTATGGTATTACAATAGGTTGTAATAATTTAAAATAGTTGTTTATTCTCTCACCTGTAAAATTTTAAGCTCACCTGTTGCATCTTTAGAAAAATCTATTTCTCTCACCAGCAGGTCTCCTTCTTCTAAGTCGAAGGAGGTAATTAAGGTATAGCTCCCGGGAGAAATATCATCGGCAAGCGTTAAAGAAAAAGGGGCCTTATCCCCTGGAGAGATATAGATATCATTTATCTTTCCTCGGTCAAAAATCATACCCTGATCATCCATTACATAAAAACTGCCCTTGCTGATTATAATTAGATTACCTCGATTGAGGAAATCTCCTTTTACTGTATTGCCTTCTGTAGCTATCTTTTCAATCTTTGCCTTTTTTAGACTATCCTCGGCCTCAAGGAAAAAGAGAGAACCCACTCTTCCCAGAATGAGGATATTGGCCCCTTCTTCTGGGCTGGTTATCGCTCCCAGGGAAGTCTCAAAGAATAAAACCGCATAATATCCCCCGCTAACTTCGGCAGGAACTTTGATGGCGTAGTTTACCTTTTTTTTGCCAAAGGCAGGCAGGATAATTTCCTGAGGAGAGAAGGTGATCCAGTGAGCCAGAGAGAACTCTGTGGAACCGGGAGGAAAAAACTTCTTGGCCCCATTATAAGGAGCAATATAGGAGAAGTCTTCCGCATAAACTTTTACCTTGATTTCATCTTCGCTGGGATTTCTGACCGTAAGACTTCCACGGATGATTTCTCCTGCTTTTACTTTCAATTTAACCTTAGGCACATCTATAGAAAGATTAAAAGAGAAAGCATTTGCGCTTAAAGAAAGCAGAAGGCAGAAAAATAAGACAGAAAAGGTCCTTTTCATTTTACTCTTTGCTTTCAGATTAGATTATTTAAACAGCCCCCTTTTCCTCTTCAAAGCAAGAGGGCTGTTTAAATAGCCTTATGGAGTTAGAGTCAAAGTTATCGAGCCGGTGTAAGTTCCTGTGCTCTTCTCAACACCAATAACTTCTACTCCCGTAGCATCATTTTCTCCTGTTGCTAGTCCGTAGTAAATCCTCAACCAGCGACCGGAAGTGAAATCAGCCTTGGTGTAACTCTGGCCATTAGCGTCAGCGTAACTGAGCTTATCCAATATATCGGCATCACCAGCATTACCAAACTCGTCAATAAATACGACATTGATGTTGTTGTCCAGGTTGTCGGTTCCGTTAGTTATGGAACTGCTGGTATGAGTTATGGTCCAGGAACCAGTGTTATCAACAACCCCCGCATCTACTGCGTAGTAACGACCACCTTGTGACCGGAAAATACTGTCGGTGTCATCCCACTCTAAAGTACCAAAGTCAAGACTTGACAGGTCGGGAGTCCAGGTATCACCGATAATTCTGGATACAGTCACATCTAACTCAGACATAGTAGCGATAGTGGCAGTAACGGGCCCTGTCCAAGCAAATGCTAAAGGAACTACCAGCACCGTTATCACCACAACCATTATTGTTCTTAATATCCCTTTCATTGTCTTTCCTCCTTCCTACAGTTTATTTTTTAATTCACGATTATCTTCTGCTGCGATTTACTCTTTTTTAAGCTTGCTTTATAGTAACCACCTCACTTTATCTTTCCGACAAAGAATAAGTTACAGAAGTAGAGTAATTACCAGCGCTAATATCTATAGACGGAGTTAAGCGATAGATAACCTGCAAAGAAGCGTTCTCGCCTTTGTTGTCCGAGATAAAAATAGTTGATTCTCCGCTCTCCACAGGTGCAAACTGAGGAAACATCGCTTCCCCTGCCCCTTTCAGCAGTTCCTGGCGCATAGAAAAATACTTGGCAGCAATAGTATTGCCTTTTAAATCAGTAAGCGGCCGACTGAACGTCTGGCTAATCTGATAAGCAGTTTGCAAATTACTCTCCACATCTATTAAGACTATTTTTTCCTGCGGTAGGGAATCCGGCTTTAGATTATAAGCCAGGCCTTCACTGGTTACTTTTATATCAAATACTCTTTCCAGGCCCACTACTATATCCAGAGGAATGATCTTCTGCCGATCTTTTTCCTGGAGACGATAGATTAGTTTTCCTCTATAGATTCCCGATTCTGTATTTTTAAGCTTCTCCGGGTCAATCATAAAATTAATTCTGAAACTATCTGTTGCTTCCTGGGAACTGTAAATCAGTGCTTCTGCCTTCTCTAACACAGTGGGGCTTTGGAATTGCTCTTTTGCCGAAATATAAAACTTTATTGCACCTTCAGCTAAAACAACTCCTTGATCATTAGCTGGAAAAACCTCCGGCCTCTGGTATATATCTAATCTCCTGCCCGCACTACTCTTGAGATGAAAATCTACGTATCCGCTGTAGTCCTGTTCCGATTTGGTGCTTAATTTAAGGGTTCTGCCTAACATCTCCATCTGCACCTCAAATTCCAATTGCGCATTAAACCTTATGTCAAACACCGAGGTTTGGGCGCTGCCTGACTTAGGCTCCAGAACATAGCCAACTCTTCCGTAGAAACTTCCCGGAGTAGTCAATTTTTTGCCGTCAAAAACATAGACTAACTTAAACGAATCGGAGGTTCCTTGGCCATCAGAAATATACAAAACTTCATCTCTAAAACTCATCGGTTCCTTAATGGTTCTGTAGAGGCTGCCCCGGGCATTAGAACCTCTGACAGTATAGAAAGATAAAACATCCTCTTTTAAAGGGCTACCCTTTTCACTGGTAATCGGTTGAATAATAATTCGTTTTACTTGATAAGGGATATTGTCCGAGGAAGTTACCGTTATTTTTAGTTCCCGACTAACCAGCGAATCCGTATCAACATTGCCAAAGTTTAACTTCCTGCCTCCTTCATAGGAAATTACTGAAATAGTAGCTGCATCTGCCTCAAGAGAGAGCAAAGATAAAACACATCCGACAAAGATTATTCGCTTCAACTGCCTGAATAAAGGCTTTCTGATCATCATAAATTAATAAGTGAGGGTTAAGGTTACCGAGCCAGCATAAGTCCCGGCGGACTTAGCCACAGTTATCGGCTCAACTCCAGGAACATCGCCATTGCCAGCAGCTATCCCATAATAAATCCTTAACCAGTTAGCCGCATTATCAATCTGGGCCTTGTTGAAACTAACGCCATTGCTATCCTGAAAACTGAACTTACCTATTGGCTCTGTTTGGGTTTGCTCCTGGTCCTGCTTTATAAATACTACGTTGATATTCTGATCCAGAGTATCAATGCCATTACTTACCGCAGTGGTGGTATGAGTGATCACCCATCCAGGCTGATTGGAGATTATCCCTACATCAACAGCATAATGGGAACTGGCCCTAAATATCTTAAATTGCTGGTCATAAGATAAAGCGCCAAACTCCATATGAGGGGAAGCCTGCCAATTGCCATCTCCCACTTTGGTTATATTGACTTTCAGCATATTGACACTGGGGATATGCACATTCACCTTTATATTTTGGGGGTTGACCTGACCACCTGGCGGCTCTCCGCTGGAGGCGTGAGAAGTAAAATAGGCATCGCTGATTGCCTGTCTGAAAGCAGATAAGGCTTCGGCAGAAGAATCAACCCGCCAGTCCCTCTCTTTGTCTTGATTAAGCCAATAAAAGGCTTCTATTTCCGGATACTCTTCCTTGATTTTCTGAAAAGTCTCTAATATCCACTCAGCTTTAAGCTCTCCTTCAGCGGAAGCAAATTCTCCGATCATAATGGGTTTATCGCCAAAAATATCCGTGTTCTGCACGAAACTCTGATAGAGGTCATAAAAAATCTGATCAAAGCTAAGCTGCCAACCCCAGGGTTCACTGGCTGTGGGATAGCCCCAATTATACCCGTCTATTCCTATCCAATCTACGTATTCCGGACCGGGATAATACTTTTCCAGGACCGCTGGATCGGCAAGATGATGATTTGGCGACCAGACAAATTTCACATTGTCCGCTCCTACATCCTGCCTGAAGATATTATGAATATACTGAAAAGCTGACTTGTACCCTTCGGGATTATCCTGCCAGGGATACCACCCACTAGTGAAAGGATTATCGTCTTGAATCATCTCGTGCCCAAAACGCAAACGCACCTCACCACCCCACTGCTTAGCATCAGAGGCGTAGTTCTGAAGGAAACTGTCATAAACACCAGAAGTTATATCGCTTAAATTTACCCAGGGTTCTAAAGTAATGTGTAAAATAGTGCCGGTATTGTAGCCATCATGGTGACGGACATTTTCTTCTAAAAAAGAGGTGTTAAAGATGGGTTGATAGATGAGGTTCCATCCTTCATACCATAATACTGAAGAAATGTGTTTTCCGACCATTCCTTCAAATTCAGTTATTGCTTCTTTTGTGGGAGGAGATGTTCCCAGGTACGCTCCTATTTCTACCTCTCCCATTACTATCCCGGGAGAAAAAAGTAAAAACAGTCCTGCCACCAGATAAGTTATCCTTTTCATTACCCTTGCGTTGATCAGCAATAGCTTCGTCATTATAACTGCGTTAATCATAACATGCGCGTATTTTATTGTCAATGCTAAATCGGCTCAAAAATAAAAAAGCGGCTTGGTCGCCTTTTGTGCCTATTATAGGCATTATTTAGGCCGACTATTAGCCGCCTCTTATTACAATCTAACTTTTGTATCTCCTAACAGGAGACACCTCAAGTATACCTTAAAAAGCCGCTTTTGTCAAGGTAAAACTAAGGAAAACTATACCTAACCGCCATTAAGCAAAGACCCTTGGCGGGAGCACAAGGGCCGGCATATTCTCTGTTTTTGGCTTTAATGATTCTTTGTAGACCCTCAGGCCTTAGCCTGCCTCGGCCAACTTCGATAAGGGTACCCACTATATTTCGCGCCATCCGATAAAGAAAGCCATCAGCCTCAATATCCAGACAGATCAGATTTTTGTGTTTGCGGATAACTAAACGTAAAACCTTGCGTAGAGAATGCCTTTGTATCTTATCCTTTGCCTGGAAGGAGCGGAAATCGTGCTTACCCAAAAGGTATTTTGCTGCCCGGCGCATTTTTTGTACATCTAAGGGGTATTTTACCAGGTAAGCATAATCACGCAGGAAGGGAGAAACAAAAGAGCCATTAACAATGCTGTAGCGGTAGAGCTTGCTTTGAGCTGAAAAACGGGCGTGGAAATCTAAAGGAACTTCTCTAACCTGTTTAATCCGAATATCGTCTGCCAAGATGCTATTCAGTGCCAGTTGAATATTGCCACAGCTAAGTTTGGATTTGGTTTTGCAGTTAGCAACCTGGCCTTGAGCGTGAACTCCGGCATCGGTTCTTCCGGAGCCGATAAGCTTAACTTTTTCTTGTAAGATTTGCCCTAAGGCCTTTTCTAAGCACTGTTGAATGGTCTTTTTGTCTTTTTTATTGCGCCTGTTTTGAACCTGCCATCCGGAGTAATTGCTGCCGTCGTATTCAACAACTAGCTTGATGTTGCGCATAGGGTTTCAGCAATCTGCACCGCGTTCAAGGCCGCGCCTTTACGTAAATTATCGGCAACTATCCACAACCAAAGCCCGTTTTTAACAAAAGGGTCTTTTCTTATCCGGCCAATAAAGACCTCATCAGTCCCGGCAACATCAATCGGTAAAGGATATTTACTTTGCTCAGGTTGGTCGATAACCTTAACGCCTAGACTCTTGCTTAAAATGTCTCGCACTCTCTTTACAGTGATATTTTTCTTAGTTTCAAGGTAGACTGCCTCACAGTGGCCGGTGATAACCGGAACCCTTACGCAAGTAGCGCTAATCTTTATCTTTTTATCGTGCATAATCTTATGGGTCTCATGCACCATTTTCCATTCTTCCGAGGTATAATCTGCTTTACCAAAACCGCCTATCTGCGGAATGATATTTTTAGATATCCTGTAGGTAAATGCTCTGGCTAAGAGACCTTCTTCTTTGTATTCATTCTCCAGCTGTTTAACGCCTCCATGGCCTGCTCCAGAGACAGCTTGATAACTACAGGCGATGACCCGTTTTATTCCGGCTGCCTGATAAATAGGCCAGAGAGCAACTACGAATTGAATGGTAGAACAATTAGGATTAGCGATAATGCCTTTGTGTTTTTTGACATCCTGCGGATTGACCTCGGGAACTACCAAAGGCACACCCTCTTTGAGGCGAAAATCTGCGCCGTTATCAATAACCACCGCCCCCCTCTTGACGGCCTCAGGAGCATAAGTTACCGCTGCGCCTTTTTCACCTTCGGTACCGGCAAATAAAGCAATATCTATATCCTCGAAATTATCCGGGGAGATCTTGTGCACGCTGTATTTGTGATTATCCACAACAATCTCGCGTGAACTGCGGGCAAAGACGCGTAGTTGACTGATCGGAAAGTTGCGCTGGCATAATACCCGCAACATCTCCTCGCCCACTGCCCCCACTCCGACTACGGCTACATTATATCTTCTCATTCTTTTTCCCTGACGTTTATCGATATTCATTTTAAGTTCTCTGCTACCAGGTCTCCTACTTCAGTAGTAGAATAGCCCATCTTCCCAGCCGAGAGGCTGTTTAATTTCTTACTAGTGACATAGATTACCGAATTCTCCACCATCTGCCCTGCTTTATCTTCACCCAGCTGCCTAAGCATCATCTCCAGGGAGCAAATTGCTGCTAAGGGATTAATTACGTTTTTGCCGGCATATTTTGGGGCTGAGCCGCCAATCGGCTCAAACATAGAGACGCCTTCGGGATTGATGTTGCCACCGGCAGCAATACCCATTCCACCCTGAATCATTGCTCCAAGATCCGTAATAATATCGCCAAACATATTATCGGTTACAATCACATCAAACCATTCGGGATTCTTGAGCATCCACATGCAGGTTGCATCAACATGCGCATAATCGGTAGTAATATCGGGGTATTCTTCGGCCACTTCATTAAAGGTTCTCTCCCATAAATCCCAGGCATAGGTTAAGACATTGGTCTTGCCGCAAAGCGTAAGTTTCTTTCGCTTGTTGCGCTTTTTAGTATATTCAAAAGCATAACGGATACAACGCTCAACACCACATCGAGTATTGCGGGAAACCTGAAGGGCTGTTTCCTGTTTTGTCCCTTTTTTAATAAATTCACCTTCTCCTACATAAAGGCCTTCGTTGTTTTCACGCACCACCACAAAATCAATATCTTCTGGACCTTTGTCTTTAAGGGGTGTAGCTACTCCCGGATAGAGTTTGACCGGTCGCAAATTTATATATTGCTCTAAGCCAAAACGCATTTTTAATAATAAACCCTGCTCTAATATACCCGGTTTTACCCGGGGATCCCCCACCGCACCCAAATAAATCGCATCAAATTTTCTCAAGCCCTCTAACTCCTTGTCAGAGAACACCTCTTTGGTCTTTAAGTAGCGCTCTGCGCCATAG
>JAMXCY010000031.1 GCA_024543015.1 Candidatus Omnitrophota bacterium
GGCGATTTTAGAGAGAACTGCCAAAGTGGCCTGATTATCAATTGCACAAACCGCAGGTTTCTTCAGAATACCGCAGTGGCCGTGGGAAGTATAGGCGCAAAGACAAACATCGGTTATAACAATCAGGTCCGGATATTTATTTTTAACGGCGCACACAGCCTTTTGGACAATTCCGTTCTTGCCGTAAGCCCGGGAGCCTGTGCTGTCCTTTATCTCAGGCAGGCCGAATAAAAGAATGGACTTAATACCCGCAGTTTGGGCCAGGGCTATATCTTTTACTAAATTGTCAACGGATAAATGGTAAATGCCGGGCATGGACTTAATCGGCTTTTTGATGTTTTCTCCCTCAACGGCGAAATAAGGCAAAATAATATTGGCCGGGGTAAGTTCCGTCTGGCTAAGCAAATTTCTAACCACTTTATTTCTTTTTAGTCTGTTTAATTCAGCAACCGGCATCTTTTAGCTTCCTTTAAAGTTACTTTTCCGATACATTTAACTTTGACGCTGCGGGGAATACGCTTGTATCTCTGTTTAAAATTTCTCACCGTTGAAGGACTGGTAAACATAATTTCATCAAAGAATTTCAAATCCAGATCCGGCAAACCCTCAGGGATAACATTTCTATAGGCAAAACCTGTAGTCACCTCTGCCCCTAAATTCTGAAGTGCCTTGCTTAAACCCTTATCGGAAATATTTGAACGCGGCAAAAATATCTTTTTATGTTTTAAGTTCTCTTTTTTAAGCTTTTCAATTAAACCTTCCGCGGACTCTTTCTTCGGTATCAAATCAGCCAAAATGCCAAAATCTAAAAGGCGTTTTGCGGTAGAATTACCGACAGCGGCAATCTTTATCTTATTCAGCATTCTTGAATCTAATCCTATATGCCTCAATCTGGCAAAGAAATATTCCACCCCATAGCGACTGGCAAATACTATCCAGTCAAATGCCCCAATCTTCTTTAAATAATTATCCAATTGCCGGTAACTTTTCAGTGGCTCTATCTTAATCAGTGGAAGGTGAAAATAAATTCCTTTGATAAAATACCTCTCCCGGGAAAGACCGGTAAACAAAATCCGCTTATTCCTCTTAAGCCAGTTAAACTGCTTCTCTAATTTTGCTACCTGGCCGATAATAATTATAGCTGGCGGCTTTATCTTTTTATTCCTGACCTTTGTGAGAATATCCTTAAGCGTACCCGCAATAATCTTTTGTCTGGGTAAACTTATGTTTTGAATTATGGCGATGGAGGTATTTTTGTCTTTTCCGGCCTGAAGGATTTTTTTAACAATGCTGTTCAGCTTACCCACGGCCATATAGAGGATTATTGTGCCGCTTTTTGCTATGGCTTCCCAATCGAGCGCACTGTTTTTCTTCGTTGGATCTTCATGCCCGGTAACAAAAACACAACTGGAAGCAAATCTTCTATCAGTTAAGGGAATGCCGCTTAAACAGGAAGCTGCGCTTGCTGCGGTAACTCCGGGCACAACCTCAAATTCTATTCCCTTCTTTAGCAGGAGATCTAATTCCTGTGAGCATCGACCAAAAATAGATGGATCGCCATTCTTGAGCCTGATCACTTTCTTGCCCTGTTTAACCTTATTGATTAATAAATTAATCACTTCTTCCCGGTGGGCTGCTGTATTTTTCTTTCCGTTTATTCGCTCACAACAGATTAATTCTACCTTTTCTTTAGCCTGCTCTAGAATCCTGTTATCTACAAGATAGTCATAAATAATCGTATCTGCTTCTTTAAGGATATTCAAGCCCCTTACAGTTATTAAGTCGGACTTACCGGGACCCGCACCAATTAAATAAACTTTTTTCATCTTCATGTCCAACTTGCCTCTCTGCAATCTAGCTTTGATAGCAACTTTATCAAATCTATATTAGAAGTCTTAGTCAGAACCGCCAGAGACCCCTGTAAAGGATGGGGCCTTAATATTTCAAATGGTATTCTTTGAGTAATCCTATCTTCCAAGCCCAATCTGATCAGGCCAGCGGCAGCAATAACAAGGGCATCTAGATTCAGTATCTTGTCATTATCTAATAGATTCAGTCGTTCCTCGATATTTCCCCGAATATCGATAATTTGAAAATCGGGTCTATATTTTTTTAATTGTGTTTTGCGCCGCAGACTGCTTGTTCCTATCTTTGCACCGTAAGGCAGTCTATCCAGCGTTAAAGAGGCTTTGGCAACCAGGACATCGTAAGGGTCAATAGAAGAAGTTATTGCCGCAACAGTTAAACCTTCCCTTAAATTATCAGCTAAATCCTTAGCGCTATGGACAGCAAAATCAAGCTCACCTCTTGAGAGTGCCTCGTCTATTTCATCGGTAAAGAAACTGCTTCCTTCTATCTGTGATATCGGGGTATTTCTGTCCTTATCGCCATAGGTATTGATGCCTACTATCTCCACTTGCCAGGCAGGATAAAATTTGTTTAAACTAGCCAGGATTGCTTCAACCTGTTTTAAGGCCAGAGCGCTGGTTCTTGTTCCAACTTTGTAGATTTTTTGCATATCTTTTCGGCTTCTCTTTCGATAATCTCTTTTACTTTTTTTGCTTCGTTAATCTTTTGCTCTTTATTCTTTTTAATCACTGTCTCTAAATCCTCTAAACAAAATAAGTCCACTCCCGCTAACTCTTTTACGTTCGGTTCAACGTCTCTAGGAAGGGCCAGGTCAATTATTAGCAGTTTATGGTTGAGGGCCCTTTCTAATACCTCTTTTTTGATAACAAAATGAGGGCTGGCTGTAGCAGTTATGATTACGTCTGCTTGCTTGAGAAAGTATTTCAATTCATCAAATCTCACTGCCCTGGCTCCGATTCGTTGGCTAAGTTCCTCTGCCCTGGCAAAGGTCCTGTTAGAGACAAAGACTACATTAGAACCTTCTTTGCTTAAATACTTCAAAACCAGATCAGTGACCTTTCCCACTCCTATGATTAGAAAGTTCTTCTCTGAAAGGTTTCCTAATCTTTCCTTTATAAAATCTACAGCCACGCTGCCTACCGATACTTTTCCCTCATTAATTTTTGTTTCTGTATGAATCTTTTTGGCCAAAGCCAGGCTAGAACGAAATGATTCTGCTAAAATCTTATCCACAAAATCAACGCTGGCGGCCTCAAGAAAGGCGAATTTGACTTGATTTAAAATCTGGGTCTCCCCTAAAATCAGGGAATCTAGACCCGAGGTAACGGAGAATAAATGCTTGATTGCCTGCGGACCTATATATCTATAAGAATAAGGGCCAAAGCTGTCCTTATCAATTTCATGATAACGGGCAATAAAATCTTCTATTTCTCCTAAAGCTCTTTCGGGGTTCTCTGCACTAGCATAGATCTCTACCCTATTGCAGGTAGAAAGAATAGCTGCTCCTTGAAGCAGGCTGTTTTGTCTTAAGAAATTAAGAGCATTTTTTAATCTCTTCTGCGAAAAGGATATTTTCTCTCTTAGTTTAATCGGACTATATTTATGGTTTGTGCCTACTACAATCAGGCTCACTTGATTATTAACTCCTCTTCGCTTATTTTTCCTTCTACAACCTTAAACGACCTTATGCTGGGATTATCTTGATCTTTTAAAGAAACAATTACATATGAGGCTTCGGGATAAAAGGCCAATTCTACATCATGCGCTGAAGGGTAGCTTTTAGTATGAGGATGAGAATGGTAGATGCCGATCATCTCCATGTCTTGATTTCTTATCTCCTTCATTACTTTAAGCTGTTCCTGAGGGTCCATAAAAAATGTCTCTGCGCTTTTATCGCTATTGGCCATTTGGTAGGTCTTCTCTACCTTTTCGCCTTTGCCTGCAAGTATGCCGCATACTTCATTAGGAAACCCTTTCTTTGAGTGCGCCAAGAGAATTTCTGCCTGTTCTTTACTTAAATAAAGCATCTTTAACTCCTGCCAACAGATACGAAATAATAACTGCCATTATTGGTGTAACAATCCAGCTCAAGTAAATCTTTTTGGTTAACGGATTGGCAAAGGTTGTTTTATGGCCATTCTTTATTCCGCTAATAGCAAGTAGCGAAGCCACCTTGATCATCACAAAAGACTGTGGCACCCCAAATATAGATGCAGTAATCATCAACGTCCCGGTTACCAGGCATATAATGGTAGCTGTAAGAAGTCCTAATGGCACTATTTTTTCACTTGCGGTCTTTAAGGGCCCATGGAAAACTAAACTTCCCAGGCCAAAGACAGGAGCGACAAGAGCAAGCCCCAATGCCATGCCAATAATATTTGCACCGGCAAGCGGGCCTACGGCATTGGCCACATTATTTGTGCCTATGCTGAAGGCATTATAACAGCTGGCGACGATTACAAAGGTCTTTAATCTCTTTCTGTGATTTACTAATTTCTCATAAATCCAAAAATTGCTTTTTCTTGGCGGATATACTAATCTTGCCAATAAATAGGTTAAGCTATATCCGGCCACCGGCAGAAGAACCCAAAAAGGCGCTAATCGTAAAAAGGTATCAGTGTAAACTTGCCGAAAATATAGCCCTATTCCTAAAATAGCGCCTACGGTTACTAAGCTGGTAGATTGGGGCACATTAAGTAGATTCGCGATGAATAAACTTAAAGTTGCCGAGATTAAAATTATTAAGACTTTATCAAAACTAATTAATTCAGGAGGAATTATTTTATTAGCCAGGGTCTCGGCAACCGGCCGGCCTATGGATATTGCCCCCAAGAAAACAAAGATGATAAATAGAACCCGGGCCTTATCCTGCTTTATAATCCTTCCGCCCTGTGCAGCAGCAAAAGAAGCGCCAAAATTGCTCCCACCCATGTTCAGGGCAAAGAAAATCACCAGTAGAATTAAAAAAACATACTCCATTAAATGCCATCTCCGTTAATATTTATTTTTAAGGGCCGGGTGTGAATTCCGCACTCTCCGCCGCATTTACTGGTGCCAATCCAGCGGCCGGCGCGCTCGTCCCCTTCGCTGGTAATCTTTGTGCAGGGTTCACAGCCCAAAGATCTATAGCCTTGGGCGTAAAGAGGATTTACTTTGACTTGATTAAGAGCTAAATATTCCCATACCTCTCTTTCTTTCCAGATAAGAATGGGGTTAAGCTTAACCAATCCTTTGTCACGCTCTTCCACTTCTTTAAACTCTGTGCGCGTTCTGCCTTCGGTGCAACGCAAGCCTGTAACCCAACACTCCACCTTCATCTTCTCAATTGCCCAACGTGTCGGTAACACCTTTAAAACATCGCAACATTTATCCGGGTCGAATTCATAAAGTTTAGCCGGGATTTTTTCGTCGTTTTTAAAGACCTTTAGTTCCGGATAGCGCGCTACCTCTTCTTGCATGAAGCGCACAGTTTCTTTCGGCTTAAACCTGGTGGTAATGATAAACCCGCGAATCTTTGGATTGACTTTCCTGGCCAAATCCCAGACGCAAACAGAATCTTTGCCCAGGCTGTTAGCCACTACTAAACTATCGCCATGCTTTTTGTAGGCCTCCTTTATCAGCGCCAGGGAGCGCTCGACCTTTTGCTTGAAGTTCAAACCCTCAACCAACTCTTTAATGTCATCTTTATTCTCTAGCAAACTCATTGCTTTCTCCTTAAATTCTCAGCTTTTCCAACTGGTTCTCAGTTATACAGTCAACCTTGATACAATCTATCTTATTTTGAGTAGAGTCTTTCACTGCGATTTCTACATTTTCTGCTTGAAGGCTATCGCTATATCTTGCTACTATTTGAGCAACCAGCCTGGTTAGAGTCTGGTCAAGGTTACCTCGGGCAATTCCTACGGGACCAGGTATCCGGTGAGGCTGGAAACAAACATCGCCTTTTTTGGTTAATTGCAGCAACTTTTCATTTTCTTCTTCATTCCTTCCCACAACAACCTTCGTCTGCTCGGATAGACGAAAATGCCTGCCTACTTTTAATAACTGAATCTCCTCCAGACTAAGCTCAGAATGCTTCATCAGGTCTCGCATTTTGCGGGCAAAGACGGAATCAGTTAAAAGACAGCCCCCGGCCGGGCAAGGATAATCCTCTATTTTGTATTCTTTGGCCCTGGCCATCTGGGGTTTACGCGAGCGGCCACTAATTTCTAAAAGCCTCTCTCGGTTTACCCATCCTTTTTTTTCGGGAACTGTCAAAGGCAAAAGTTTTGCTGAGAGAGGACGTAAAACCAACCCTTCCAGACCGCTTTCCCTTTCTATTATTTTAAGGGCTGCTTTGTGCTGGGACATCGGCCGCTGTCCTAATACCTCACCGGTGATTATAAATGCTGCCCCGGCTTGGCGCATATATTCCCTGGCCTTCTTATGCATCAAGATGCGGCAATCAATACAGGGGTTAATGTTCTTTCCGTAGCCAAACTTTGGTTTTTTGACTATTTCAATATATTCTTCGAATATATTGAATATCTTCAGCTTCACGCCAAATCTATCGGCCACCTTCTTGGATTCGTATCCACAGCCGCTTTTTTTGCGGTTACAGAGGCAGAAAGGAGAGAAAAAATTGAGCGCTTCGACCTCAATACCCTGATCCAAAATCACTCTGACCGCTAAAGTGCTATCTAATCCACCGGAAAGTAAAGCTATTGCTTTCATAAATAAAAAATGCCCCCCGCCCCTATAGTCTTAAGGGCAAGGGGCAAAAGCCCTCCACCCTTTCTAAGCCATCATTCTTTCTTTAATTTCACTACCTAAAGATTCCATATCAACTGTTTCTTTACTCAGCAGTTTTTCGGCTTCTCTAGCAACTTTCTTGCCTGAAAGAAGCATTCCGCCAAATGTAGGGCCCATTCTGGGCAGACCAAAGACAGTAGCTACGGCCATTCCGCTAAGCATCAGGCCAGGATGAACCTCACCTGTCTTCTCTACCAGCATATCTTCGGACTGCTCTACCCACATTGCGCCAAATCCTTTAATCTTCAATAAATCTCTTTTGGCTAAAGAATTAGCCACACAGGCATCATGGCCTGTAGCGTCAATAACCAATTTTGTTTCAATGGCAATGGGGTCTACACAGGTAATCTGCCGGGGCAGGGCCGAAACCGGAGTCCAGTTGACCACTACACCCGCTACTCTATTACCCTCACGCAGCACCACATCGTCGAACTTGGTCATATTGATTACTTTGGCTCCGGCATCCATAGTCGCGGCAATCAGTTTTGAGCAAGCATGCGGGCCGGAAGCTAGATATAGACCTTCTTCCATTTTTTTGTAGGGAACGCCTATCTCATCAAGAACCTTATTTGCCGGCGCTCTTACGGTAATACCGTTCATCAGGTAACCACCGATCCAAAAGCCCCCGCCTAAATAATTATTGGCCTCAATCAGCAATACCTTAAATCCTTTTTGGGCCAATTCCCGGGCAGCGACCAAGCCGCTGGGACCGGCACCCACAATTACGCAATCAGTCTTTACGTTGTCCAGGAATTTCTCAGCGAAGTCCTTCATAATAGCTGTGGTAATCTGACTTTCTCCTACTTTTGCAAATCTTTCCATCTTGCGCCTCCCCCCTTTTTATATACTATAAGCCAGTGGTTGTAGTTCCTGCTTTTCTGCTTGCATATTGACCATATCCTGTAAAGTGGTAGACTCCAGTACCTCTGCCAACTTCTCGCTCAATCGGCCCCAGATATCCCGCGTAACACAAAGGTTAACTCGATGGCAAATTTTTGGACTTGAGACACACTCAACAAGATCCAGGCTTCCTTCAGCAGCCGTTACTACTTCTTTTAAGGTTATATCTTGAGGTGCCCGCGCTAAGGTATATCCCCCGTGTGCACCCCGGATGGAAGTAATTACTCCGGCTGCTTTAAGAGGGGCGGCTAGCTGACCTAAATATTTCTCGGAAATCTCCTGGCGAGCGGCAATGTCTTTTAACAGAATAGGGCCATTACCGTAATGAATCGCCAAATCCAGCATTAATCTTGCTGCGTAGCGCCCTCTGCTTGAAAGTCTCATCAAAATCACCTTAATTTTTAATCCCTACTAATTCAATAGGATTAGTAGTGATTATATCATAATACAAAACCTTGTCAAGAGCTTTTTAAAAAATTCTCACTTTTTAAAATCTCTAAGAAATGCTTTCTGGATTTCATTGAGATGCATAGATGGGCGCCTCTGTTTTACCAGAGCAAGGGCCTCATCTACACCCAGGCCTTTTTTGCGCATAAAGTAAAACGCCAGAAATGTGGTCGTCCTTCCGTGCCCATTCTTACAATGAATATAGGTCTTGATATTCTGGGCCATCAAGTCATCTACTACCTTCAAGGCAAGATTAATCAGCTCAAGCGGCGGCGCGGTATCTTCCTGCCAGGGAAACCAGAAGAAATAATTTACTCCTTGTGGATTATCCAGGCCTTCTGCCTCCAATGATATATCAGCAGTAATCCCCTTAGATAATAACTCCTGTTCGAAATGGCCCTGGCAGCACATGTTATTTCCAGCATAAATAAGTTCTTCTATTTTATTATAGCTCATTTTGATATGCTGATGTTCCATTTCACGAATTTCTTCCGGAGTAGGTAACATAGTTAACCTCCTATTTCATTATTCTTATAAAAAATCTGGATAGCCTCCCGAACCAAGCAGAAGAAAGTAATTCTGTATAGTATTGGTCGCCTGTTCTTTTGACAATTTGGGCCAGGGTAGGATAAATATGGATGGTGGAACTAAGTCTACCCACATTTAATTTTGCTGACTTTGCTAATACATACTCATGAATAATTTCGCCAGCACTGGCCCCAACAACATGTGCTCCCAATATACGTCCTTTCTTATCACAAATCACTTTGGCCAATCCTTTTTCTTCCAAGTCCGTCACCGCTCTATCACTCGCGCTATACTTAGCGCGATAAACCTTTATATCTTTGTATTTTACCTTCGCCTCCTCTTCAGTTAAGCCCAAATGGGCCAATTCCGGGTCGGTGAAGGTGCACCAGGGTACAGCGCTGTAATTGACCCGGCGCTTAAAGGGAAAAAGAGCA
>JAMXCY010000032.1 GCA_024543015.1 Candidatus Omnitrophota bacterium
GGTAAGTTATATGTTTCTACACGTAGGGCTATGGCACCTGGTAATGAATATGTTGATGTTGTGGTTCTTTGGCCCGGCCATCGAAAGCGCCTGGGGAAAAAGACAATTTCTATTTTATTATTTCTTTACCGGAGTTGGCGCCGGCTTATGCAGTTTTGTTATGAGCTTTCGTTCTGCTGTTCCTGTAATTGGGGCCTCGGGAGCAATATTTGGAATACTGGTTGCCTATGCGTTGATGTTTCCGGAAACCGTAATCTTGCTTTTCTTCGTCTTTCCGATGAAGATTAAACATGCGGTACTGCTTTTAGCCGGGATGAACCTTCTGGGAGCTTTCTCATCCCCCGGTGCGGGAATTGCCTATTTTGCTCACTTAGGCGGGGGCCTATTCGGGTATCTTTACCTAAGGAGCGAGTGGATTAAAAGGCAGATATCTTACCGGATGCCGGGTAGTTTTAGCCTGGGCAGGCGCAGAAACAAGATTGACATAAAAGAGGCAACCCGCAGCGAGCTCGATCAGAAGGTAGATAGGGTATTAGACAAGATATCCAAACACGGGATAGACAGTTTAACTAAAAAAGAAAGAGAGATCTTAGAGCTGAAAAGCAAAAAATCTTCAGGAAAACCTTGACATTCTTTTTATTTCGGGTATAATTGATTTTGAATTTCAAAATCAAAGGAGGGGGTCCATGGATAAAACATTAAATTTATTCATCGATTTTCTCAAAAAACAAAATCTTAAGTTAACCAAGCAAAGGGAAGAGGTGTTAGGGGTATTTCTCAAGACAGAAAAGCACCTTACCGTAGAGGAACTCTACAATATTATCAAAAAGAAAGACCCCCATATCGGCCAGGCCACAGTTTTTAGGACTTTAAAGCTTATTCGTGAAGCAGGTATAGCAACAGAAGCAGATCTTGGGGATAAAAAAATAAGATATGAACATAGGTACGGACATAAACACCACGATCATCTCATTTGTATTAAATGTGGCAGATTTATTGAAGTGGTAGAGCCGGAAATAGAAAAACTTCAGAATAAATTGTGCAGAGATTTTCGGTTTCTGGTTGAAAGACACAGACTGGAAATATTCGGTGTTTGCCAGCAATGCCGGAGGAAGGATCGCAGGCCAAAGAAAAGATGATCAAGATTGCTATTGTAGGCAGCCCTAATGTAGGCAAGAGCGTACTATTTAATGCCCTGACCAAAAGATATGTAACCGTATCAAACTATCCCGGTACAACTGTGGAGGTCTCCAGAGGCACGGCGAAAATAGATAGTTTAAAATGTGAGGTAATCGATACCCCGGGCATGTATTCACTCCTACCTGTTACAGAGGAGGAAAGAGTTGCCAGAAGGATCCTGATCGACGAAAGGCCCAATCTTGTTATTCATGTGGTAGATGCTAAGAATCTAGAAAGGATGTTGACTTTAACCTTACAATTAATTGAAGCGGGTCTTTCGTTGATATTAGTGCTGAACATTATGGATGAGGCACAAAGAGAAGGGGTTACAATAGACGCCAGGGTGCTTGAGCGGGAACTGTCTATTCCCGTAATCAAGGCGGTTTCCACCAAAGCAAAAGGAATAGATGCCTTGAAGCAAGGGATTAAAGATTATGCAGAAAGACTATAAAGGGCCTGTTGAATATTCCCTGGAAATTGCTATAGAGAAAATCGTAGGTCTCCTAAAGGAAGACTATGGTATCTCCAAGAGGGCTATTGCGCTTTTACTTTTGCAGGATGAGGAAGAAATTAAAGCCTTAGTGCGGGAAAAAGAAACAGAGGCTTTAAGTAAAATAGAAGCCATAATAGAAGAGATAAGTGCGCATTATATCCATCCACTTACTTATGAGTTGGCCTTAGAAAGACAAGCTCAAGTCCGCCAGATTATCAGTAAGGCTGTAACTGTTAAGCAAGAAAAGGTGAGCATCAGGGAGAAGATAAGCCGCCTGAGCATGAATCCCATAACCGGCTTACCACTTGTCTTGTTTGTCCTTTATTGGGGATTATATAAATTTGTAGGGGAATTTGGCGCTGGAACAGTAGTTGACTTTTTAGAGGGTACAATTTTTGCACAATATATCAATCCGTTTATAACAAACCTTTTTGTCCGCTTGCTTCCCTGGGAAATCTTGCAGGATCTTTTTGTTGGAGAGTATGGGGTAATGACGTTAGGCTTTAGATATGCGGTTGCGCTGATATTGCCGATAGTAACATTCTTTTTTATCTTCTTCTCTATCATTGAAGATATAGGGTACTTGCCTCGTTTGGCTATGCTTTTGGATAGGACTTTCAAGAAGATTGGCTTAAGTGGTCGGGCAGTGATACCTATGGTTTTAGGTTTTGGTTGTGCCACTATGGCCGTTATGGTTACCAGGACCTTAGCCACGAAAAGAGAGCGCATTATTGCCACTATACTTTTGGCGCTGGCTGTTCCTTGTTCGGCCCAGTTGGGTGTAATCCTGGCCTTACTTGAGGGAAATCTCCCGGGTATGTTAATCTGGGCAGGCGTTGTGGGCTTAGTATTTCTGTTTATCGGCTACCTCACCGCCAAGATATTGCCGGGCGAACGTCCTTCTTTCTATATGGAGGTGCCGCCACTAAGGTGGCCCAAAATAGGAAACGTTCTCACCAAAACCTATGTTAGGGTTAAATGGTATTTTAAAGAAATCCTGCCTTTATTCTTATTGGCCAGTGTTTTTATTTGGCTGGGAAAGCTAACGCATTTATTTGATTTAGTAATTAATCTTTTGCGCAAACCTGTTGAGGCGATTGGCCTGCCCCATCAAGCAAGCAAGATATTTCTGTTTGGATTTTTCCGCAGAGATTACGGAGCAGCCGGACTTTACGACCTCAATAAACAGGGTATTTTAACCGGCCTGCAGCTTGTGGTTGCCTGTGTAGCTTTAACTTTATTTTTACCCTGTATTGCCCAGTTTTTGATGACTACAAGGGAACGCGGCTGGAAAGTTGGTTTGGGCATATCAGCTTTTATTCTGTTTTTCTCTTTTGGTGTGGCCTATATTCTAAATTTGTTATTGAGTAACCTGGGGGTGGTATTATGATATTGTCCGATAGGGCAGAGGAGATATTGGAGAGGCTCGGGGTTGAGCTGATAGAACAGAAAAAGGAAGTTCACGACGCCGGTATACTGAAAGACGATGAAGCGCTAAAAGAATTGGTCAATTTAAGCTATCTGAAAATTAAAGCAGGCCAATTTAGCTTGACAGACGAAGGTAAGGAAGAAGCAAGAAGTTGTGTGCGCAGGCATCGTTTAGCCGAAAGGTTGTTGGTCGATATCCTTGACGCTAAGAAAGGCATAGTGCATGAAAGGGGATGTAAATTCGAACATCTGCTGCACAAGGGGTTGGATGATAATATCTGCACTCTTCTGGGCCATCCTAAAACTTGCCCTCACGGCAGGCCTATCCCGGAAGGTGAGTGTTGTAAAGATGCAAAAAGGGCGCCGAAAAAACTAATCATGCCGCTTTTTGAATTAGAGCTGAATAAAAAAGCAAAGATTGCTTATTTGCAAACTCACAATCGCAGTATCTTGCAAAAGATAATTGCTATTGGTGCCTTGCCGCATAGCGAAGTTGTTTTGCTTCAGAACTTTCCCTCGTACGTATTTCAGATAGGTAAAGCCCAATTTACCGTTGATCAGGAACTGGCTTCGCACATATATGTGCGAGTGTCTTAAAAAGGAGGAAAAAGGTGAAGTTAAAGTTAATTATTTTATTGTTGGTTAGTATCGTGGTAGGATTTGTTGCCGATGCCTCTGCGGATTGGCGCAGTTATGTCTGGACTTACGAGTACATGACTATGCCGCAAGGGACAAAGGAAATAGAATATTATCTGACCAGCCAAATTCCCGATTGGTCCGAAGCAGATATTAACACGATGAAGCACTATCTAGAGTTTGAGTATGGGATTACCGACCATTGGGATGTTGCTTTATATCAAAGATTCAAACAGCTCAATAAAGACAAAGAGACTGATTTGAAATATAATGGCTTTAAGGTCAGGACCAGATACAGGTTTGGTGAGAAGGATCAGTATATTTTAGACCCTTTAATCTACTTAGAATACATCAGAGATAATGATCTTTCTAAGCCCAATGTTCTTGAAGTTAAGCTAATCTTGGCAAAGGACATAGGTAAATTTAATTTTGCTTATAACCAGATTATTAAAGAAGAATTAGAGACTGCCGGTAAAACAGAGCATGAGTACGCTTGCGGCTTAAATTATAACGGCATTCCAGGTCTTAGGATAGGATTAGAGTCCAAGGGTAACCTTACTGATGAAAAATATTATCTTGGACCTACTCTATCTTATGCGTTTGGGCATAAATTTTGGACTGCCTTGGGAGTCGGCTTTGGATTAAACAATAATAGCGATGATTTGCAGGCCAGATTGATTGTAGGAGTGCCATTTTGAAAAGCAAAAGGCCTTGACATCTTGAAATTGTTGGGTTATTATCGATTAGTCTATAAGGAGAGTTATTGGTAATGAAAATGATCGTGACAGGCGGGGCAGGGTTTATCGGCAGCTGCCTTTTATGGAAGCTAAACCAGCAGGGTATATCCGATATCCTGGTTGTGGACCATTTGGGCGGTTCTTCAAAATGGCGTAATTTACAGGGTAAGGATTTTAAAGATTATCTGGAAAAGGACGATTTTCTAAAGCTCATCTTGGAAGACAAAATTGGCAAAAACGTTGATATGATAGTGCATCTTGGCGCCTGTACCTCCACTACCTGCTTTGACGCCACCTATATGATGCGCAATAATTATGAGTATTCAAAAACACTGGCCAAATTTGCCTTTCGGCACAAGATTCCCTTTCTTTATGCCTCCTCTGCCGCCACTTACGGCGCCGGTGAGTTGGGCTACTCGGACCAAGACGATGTTACACCAAAACTCAAACCCTTGAATATCTACGGCTATTCCAAGCAACTCTTCGACCTTTGGCTAATGAACAACGGCCTCTTGAATAAAGCCACGGGTTTTAAGTTCTTCAATGTCTTTGGCCCCAACGAATACCATAAGGGCGAAATGATGAGCGTGATTGCTAAATCCTTTGACAAGATAATAAAGGAGCGCAAAATCAGGTTGTTTAAATCTCATCGTGAAGATTACGCCGACGGTGAGCAAAAGCGCGATTTTGTCTATGTGAAGGACGCGGTGGATATAGTCTATTATTTTATCGAACATCCCAAAAAAACAGGGATATTTAATCTGGGTACAGGCTGTGCCCATACCTGGAATGAATTAGCTTCGGCTATATTTGCGGCATTAGATATGCCGCTAAGAATAGAATATTTTGATATGCCCGAAGAAATACGCGATAAATACCAATATTTTACTCAAGCAGAGCTTGCTAAATTGACCAGAGCCGGCGTCAATCATAAATTCTTCAAGCTTGATGAAGCAGTAAAAGATTACGCAGGCTATTTAAAAGAGCACGCGCACCTGTAGGTGCCCTAATAACCTGTTGAGGCTTAGCCTCAACCAACTCAACCAAAAGAGCTTCTAATATTCTTCGGCCTCTAGGCCTTAAGAATCAAGAAAAATCCGCCTTCGGCAGGGATTTTTCTTGACAGAGAAGGATTCTTGCTTTAAGATATTATTGACAATTGAATAGATTGCAGATTGGGTGTGAGAACTTAAAAGGGAAGCTCGTGTGAAACGAGCACGGTCCCGCCGCTGTAACTGGTCACGAAAGTCAAAAGTAGCCACTGTTCTTCATAAGGACGGGAAGGCTTGACGAGTAGAAGGCCACAAGTCAGAAGACCTGCCCAATTTGTGAAGAGGCTTTGGACTCCACGAGGGATAGGGTTGGAAGACTTTTTATTTTGGGTGAAGATAAATCAGGGTGCAGCCCTTGGCAAGATAGTGCCAGGGGCTTATTTTTTTGGAGATAATAAAATGAAAAAATTTATCTTTATTTTAGGTGCAGTAAGAAGCGGCAAAAGCCATTATGCAATAAAATTGGCTAAAAATTTAAGCCGCAAAGTTGCCTATATTGCTACTTGTACCAATCCAGATAAAGAGATGCAAGAAAGAATAAAATTACACAAGGACTCAAGGCCCGCCAGCTGGAAAGTTGTAGAAGAAGCAAAAGACATAAGCCCCGTTTTAAATAAATTAAAAAACAAACACGATGTAGTAATTATTGATTGCCTGGGACTTTTGATATCAAATCTATTATCAAAGGAGCTAGAAAATAACCAAATACTAAACACTCTTAAGAAGCTGGCACAATCTATATCTAAGGCTAAAGGTGTAACCATTGTTGTTTCCAATGAAGTGGGCAGCGGCATAATTCCTGATAATCTTTTGGCCAGACAATTTTGCGATTTGCTCGGGATGGCTAATCAGATAATGGCTAAATGGGCAGATGAGGTTATTCTTATGTACTCAGGTATCCCTTTAACAATAAAAGGAAAGCAGAATGCAGAAATTAAAAGCAGTTATCGCTAAAATTGAAAAGACAGACCATCGTTTAACTGAAAAGGCTCAAGAAAAATTAGATAATCTGACCAAGCCCCAAGGCAGCTTAGGGCGTCTGGAGGATCTAGCCAAAAGAATAGTAACCATTACAGGCAAAATTGAACCAAAAATTAAAAATAAGGTCATATTTACTATGGTTGGTGATCACGGCATCGTGGAAGAGGGGGTGAGTGCATACCCAAAAGAGGTAACCCCGCAGATGGTCTATAACTTTATTCAAGGCACAGCGGGAATAAATATATTGGCCAGGCACGTAGGGGCAAAAGTTATTGTAGTAGATATGGGAGTGGCCAGTAAATTACAAATCGACAATAGTAAAGCCGGCAATTTTAAAGACAAAAAAGTTGCTTTGGGTACAAAGAATATGGCTAGAGGGCCAGCAATGACTACACTTGAGGCAATGCGCTCAATCGAAGCAGGAATTGAGGTATTCGAAGAAGAATTAGCCAATGGTATAGACATAGTCGGGACAGGCGATATGGGCATTGGCAATACCACAGCCTCTTCGGCAATTGCCGCCTGTTTTACAGAGAAACCCGTAGAGGAATTAACCGGGAGAGGCACCGGAATTGACGATAAAGCTCTTTTAAATAAAATTGCCGCGATAAAAAAGGCCCTCCAGCTAAATAAGCCTAAGCCTGAGGATGCAATTGATGTACTTTCTAAAATAGGCGGTTTCGAAATAGGGGGACTTGCCGGGGTAATACTAGCCGGTGCTTCTTACAAAATACCAGTAGTAATCGATGGCTTTATCTCCGGAGCTAGTGCGCTGATAGCCTGTCATTTAGAACCAAAAGTAAAAGATTATCTTATTGCCGCACACTGTTCCGTAGAGCGCGGCCATAAAATTGTTCTGGACCACATGGGCCTGGAACCACTTTTGGATTTAAATTTGCGATTAGGCGAGGGAACAGGAGCAGCTTTGGCAATGAATATAATAGAGGCAGGAGTTAAAATTTTAACTCAAATGGCGACATTTCAAAGTGCATCTGTTTCCAAAAGGGTTGATAAGTGAAGAAATTCTTAATTGCCTTACAATTCTTGACTATTTTACCTATCAAAATTAAATCCGGGATACGTCCTCAAGAAATCGGGCGTTCCCTTGTCTACTTTCCTATAGTAGGTGCGTTAATCGGCTCTACATTAGCTTTGAGTTTATTTGTTTTCGGCTCTTTACCGTTTCCAGTTACAAGCGCATTGATTTTAGTAATTTTGATAGTTATGACCGGCGGAGTTCATTTAGAAGGGTTTGTGGATACTTGCGATGGATTTTGTGGAGGCAACTCCAAAGAGAAGATTTTAGAGATTATGCGCGATAGCCACATCGGAACTATGGGAGCAATTGGGTTAATTTGCCTTTTGGTTTTAAAATTTACATTGATTATGAACGTAGTGCAAAAGAACCAATGGCAGTCATTAATTATGATGGCTACATTTGCCAGGTGGACTCAAATTCTATCCTGCTTTTTATCCAACTATGCGCGCCTGGAAGGAAAAGCAAAATATTTTATAAAATATGCAGGCCATAAAGAACTCCTTGCCGGAGGCTTGTTTACCTTAGTTACGTTTCTATTGTTAGCAAATTTAAAAGGAATAGTCTTATTTATTCTCTCTATACTAATAGTACTTTTATTTATCAATTATGTAAAAAGAAAAATCGGCGGGATGACCGGAGATACTATTGGTGCGGTTAATGAATTGGCTGAAGTTATTATTCTGATCTTTTCTCTTATTTTAATAACGCCAAATAAATAGCTAAAAGAATAGAGCAATATATGCTTAACAGCTTACATGGCGGAGATATTTGGAAACACTTAAAAGACGCAAGGGCTAAACTTATCGATTTTAGTGCCAATGTTAATCCTTTAGGTTCTCCAGCGTGTGTTGTTAAGACTATTCATGCTAAGATTAAAACGCTGATTTATTATCCTGAGCCTAATGCGCAGAGCTTACAGAAAAAGCTGGTCCAATGCCATAAAATAACACAGCAAAATATTGCTTTGGGCAATGGCTCTATAGAGTTAATTTATTTAATTCCCAGGGCCTTGGCGGTGAAGAATGTCTTAATAGTCGTCCCTACTTTCAGCGAATATGAATTTGCTTCACGGGCCTGCGGCCTTAATCCAATTTTCTTTAGTCTAAGTGCTAAGGAGAAGTTCGCAGTTGATTTGACTGTCTTAATTAACTTATTGCCGAATGCCGACTTATTATTTATTTGTAATCCTAATAACCCAACAGGTAGATTATGGACTAAAAGAGAGCTTTCAGTGTTGTTAGCGGCATGCAAAAAACATAATACCGTATTGGTGATTGATGAAGCTTTTATTGACTTTAGTCAAGATACCGGCGGCTGCAGTTTAATTGATAAGGTAAAAACAACCGATAACTTAATTGTTATCCGTTCACTAACGAAG
>JAMXCY010000033.1 GCA_024543015.1 Candidatus Omnitrophota bacterium
CTAATAAGCGAATTCTTCAAGAAGCAACGTGCCATAGGGAAAAAGTAATCATCTAAGATCCTTCGTCCCGATAAATCGGGACTCAGGATCCATAAATTTACTGCGTAAATTTATGGAGAGGTGCCTGAGCGGTTGAAAGGAGCTCCCTGCTAAGGAGTTGATCCTATTACTGGATCCCTGGGTTCGAATCCCAGCCTCTCCGTTTCTATAGACATATGGAAGAAAAACTCAAAAAAGGCTTAGGGCTTCTGGATGTCTTTTGCATTGCCTCCGGGGCAATGATCAGCTCGGGACTGTTTATTCTGCCGGCTCTGGGCTTTGCCAGGACCGGGCCCAGCATAATCTTTTCTTATATTCTAGCCGGAATTCTAGTCTTACCTGCCATACTGGCCAAGGCAGAGTTGGCTACGGCCATGCCCAAAGCTGGCGGCGTCTATTTTTTCATTGAGCGTAGTATGGGAGCGCCCTTAGGTACCATCGGCGGCTTGGCCAGCTGGTTTTCTTTGAGTTTTAAGACTGCCTTTGCGCTTTTAGGAATAGGTATTGTTGCTACGCTGCTTAATCCAGCAATTTCAGAGATACAGATAAAGTTTATTGCTGTGGGGTGTTGCCTTTTCTTTATGTTCGTGAATATCCTCGGAGTTAAGCATACCGGCAGATTTCAGGTAATATTAGTCCTTTCGCTGATCGGGATACTCATTTTATATGTGTTTCACGGCTTTTCATTTATTCAACCGCAAAGATATATTCCCTTTATGCCAAATGGAATAGGTCCGGTTTTTGCTACTGCGGGTTTAGTCTTTGTTTCTTTCGGCGGATTAACCAAGATAGCCTGTGTGGCTGAAGAGGTAAAGGATCCGGGGCGCAACATTCCTCTGGGGATGTTTCTTGCTTTTGGCATTGTGATGATTCTTTATGTTGGAGTTGTTTTTGTTACGGTAGGGTTGATTGATTCCGTAGAATTGGCTAATTCTCTGACCCCCATTTCACTGGGCGCAGCTAAGTTCATGGGAAACTCAGGAATCACAATTTTGGCCTTTGCTGCTTTTTTAGCTTTTGTCTCCACAGCCAATGCCGGCATCTTAACCGCCTCGCGAGGTTCTCTAGCCATGAGTCGGGATTCGCTCTTGCCTCGATTTTTTCAAAGAATACATGCCCGCTCCAAAACTCCTCGTTTTTCTATAATCTTTACCACTGCCTTTACAATTATAGTCATCTTGTTTTTAAACCTGGAGAATTTGGTTAAGACAGCATCTACCCTGATGATTCTTTTGTTTCTATTTGTAAATTTATCCCTGATTGTGATGCGCGAAAGCAAGATTCAGAGTTATCGGCCAAAATTCTATTCTCCGTTTTATCCCTGGATTCAAATATTAGGAATCATTGGATATGGGTTTCTTATTTTCCAGATGGGCGTGGTGCCGCTTTCGATAACCGCAGTCTTTATTGCCGCCAGCTTACTCTGGTATTTTATTTACGCCAGAAACAGGGTCAACCGCCAAGCAGCCCTGGTGCATGTTATTGAACGTATTACAGCCAGGGAGTTAGTTGATGCTACTTTGCCGGATGAATTAAAAGAGATTATCATTGAACGCGATGAGATTGTTGAAGACAGGTTTGACCATTTGATTAAAGAGGGTGTGTTTTTAGATTTAGAGGAAAAAATAAGCAGAGACGAGTTTTTTAAACAGGCGAGTAAATTTCTCGCCGGAAAGCTGGCAATTGAGCCGGAGAGTTTAACTCAGTTATTCATCCAACGGGAACAGGAATCGCATACCGTAATCAGACCCGGCCTGGCTATTCCACATATCATTATTGAAGGCAAGCATAAGTTCAATATCCTTTTAGCCCGGGCAAAACAAGGGGTCATCTTTCCCGACACCCGGGAGCCAGTACATACTATCTTTGTGCTTGTGGGTACGCGCGATGAACGCAATTTTCACCTGCGTGCCTTGGCCGCCATTGCCCAGATTGCTCAAGATGCGGGGTTTGATGAAAAGTGGTTGGCGGCGCGCAATAGCGAGGAATTAAGAGATATTATCTTATTGGCAGAAAGAAAACGCTTCGGAGGAAAATAAATTGTTTATTCTCTGTATAAAGTTCATTCTTTCGGCGGCAATCGTAGTATTTGCCGGATATAAGATTTGTATCTATGCCGATAAAATTGCCCAAATTGTCAAAATCGGCCGCACCTTTATTGGGCTTATGCTTTTGGCTGTAGTCACGTCCCTGCCTGAGATGGCAGTGACAATCAGCGCCGTAAAAATTCAGGCTTTAGATTTAGGCTTGGGAGACCTCTTTGGCAGCAACCTGTTTAACTTAACCATCGTAGGCATTATCTTTTTGGCCTTTATCAAAAAGCCAAAAATGGTTAGTTTTGAGCCCATACATTTTATTAGCTTAAGCATTAGCGCTATTCTGATTACCCTGGCGTCAATGGGCATAGTCTTTTATAATTTCATCAATCCCCATGTCGGCTACTCTAAATTCCTGCTTGATCTATGGACAGTCTTAATCTTGGTTATTTATCTTTTTGGTGCCTATCTTATTTTTCGCAGCGAAAAATCCAAGACCGGCGCTTTGCCTGAAAAAGATTTTTCTAAAAGTAAGGGCATTGCTCAAACCTGGTTGAAATTCTTAGCTTTTTCTGCACTATTGGTTGGTTTCGCCATTTATCTTGCCCGACTGGGTGATATTATTGCCCAGATACCGGTGGCCGGAGTAGCTTTGGGTGGCACCTTTGTAGGCAGTTTATTGATTGCTATTACTACATCTTTACCTGAGACGGCTGTAGCTATCTCAGCGATAAGATTGGGTTTTCTGGATATGGCCCTGGGCAATATCTTTGGCAGCAATATGTTCAACATGCTTATTATTCCAATTATGGATTTAGCTTTAGGAAGAAAGGTTATTTTATCTTGCGTCTCTTCCGTTCATCTGTTTACGGCGCTTTTTGTGCTTATTTCTACTGCCTTGGTCTCAGTCGGCCTGATTTATCGCAGTCGCAGGAAAATTCCCGGCTTAGCCTGGGATTCTTTCGCTATACTTTTTGTGTATTTTGCAGCCAACGTCGTTAACTTCTATTTGAGGTAATCTAGGAGAACTAAAGATGGGATATCTTGTCTTTGCCCGCAAATGGCGGCCACAAAATTTTGATCAGCTAATTGGCCAGGAACATGTCGCTACCACCTTAAAAAATGCCATTTCATTTGATCGCGTGGCCCACGCTTATCTTTTTACCGGTCCCCGGGGGATTGGCAAGACCTCTACAGCCAGAATCCTAGCCAAGGCCTTAAATTGCGAAAAGGGCCCGACGCCTTCACCTTGCAATGTTTGCGACTGTTGCCGTGAGATCTCCGTTGGCCGCAGTCTGGATGTGATGGAAATAGACGGCGCCTCCAACCGCGGCATTGAACAGATCAGGCAATTAAGGGAAAATGTTAAATTTGCCCCGGCAAAAAGCCGTTTTAAAATCTATATCATTGATGAGGTGCATCAGATTACCACCGACGGCTTTAACGCACTACTGAAGACTCTGGAGGAGCCGCCAGCGCATGTAAAGTTTATCTTTGCCACAACGCAAGCGCATAAGATTTTACCAACGATCCTTTCCCGTTGCCAGCGTTTCGACTTTAAACCGCTTTCTATTTCCTCTATTACCCAGAAGCTAAAAAAAATAATGAAACAGGAAAAATTAGATGTTACCGATGAGGCCCTGCTTTACATTGCCCGTGCCTCATCAGGGAGTATGCGCGATGCCGAATCGATTCTTGACCAGGTAAGCTCTTTCTGCAGAGGTAAAGTAAAATTGGAGACGGTGACCTCGATGTTGGGAATGGTGGACATGGAGGCCCTCTGGGAGATTTCCCAGAAGCTGATCCAGCGCAAGACACAGGAAACGCTTATTCTGGTAGAGAAGATTATTAATCAAGGCAAAGACCTCCCTCAGTTTATTGCTAGCCTAATGGAGCATTTTCGCAATATTTTGATTGCCAAGATAGTAGATGCCAGACACGCAGGTGAGTTAATTGATTTACCCAAGGAGCACCTGGAGCGTATCTCTGCAGAAGCCAAGGACCTGACTTTTGAGGAAATATTTTATATCTTTAATATTCTGGTGCGCACTCAAGATAATTTAAGGAGGGCCCTCTCTTCGCGGGTAGTGGTGGAGGTAGCTTTAGTTAAACTCACTCAGCGAGGCAATCTTACTTCTTTAGATGAGATTTTATCCAGACTGAATAAATTTGAGCAGGGCTTAGGCAAGGCAGGAGTGCCGTTGAAAGAAAATTATGCTGAAAATAACGACCAGGAGCAAGCCCAAGACACTTCAGAAGCTGCTTTAGAAAACACGAGACCCATATCCGAGGGGTCTTCGCAAAAATCAAATCATAGTTGGCCGGATTTATTGGAGGCGATAAAAGAAGAGAAAATCCTTATAGCTTCTTATTTAGAGTTTGGACATCTGGTTGGCCTTGACGATAAAATGATTACCGTTGCTTTTTCCCAGAAGCATAATTTCTATAAAGAGACTCTAGAGCAGTTGGAGAATAAGAAGGCGATCGAAGAAAAAGCAAAAGAAATATTTCAGCGCCCTTTAAAGATAAAATTTATTTTAGATAAAAATTTAGATGCAGCGGCTTCTAAAGATGAAGAAGAAGCTGAAGAATCAGGAAAAAAGATAGCGGCTGAACCGATTATCCAATCTGCCTTGAAGATCTTTCAGGGACGCATTACTAAACGCTTCTCACAATAAATATAATGGCAAATTACGCTAAGTCCTTAACTAAGTTGATTGAAGAATTTGCTAAATTGCCGGGGATTGGTCCTAAGAGCGCAGAACGCCTGGCCCTTCACGTACTTAAAGGCTCATTGGATCAAGCCAAAGGTTTGGCCCTGGCAATAGTAAAGGCCAAACAGAGCTTAGGTTACTGTAAAATTTGTAATAACCTATCTGAGGCCCAGACCTGTCCTGTTTGTCAGGATTATCGTCGGGATAAAAGCACTATTTGTGTGGTTGGCGAGCCCAAAGATGTATTGGCCATTGAGAAATCAGGCGCTTATCATGGTGTTTATCATGTGCTGTTGGGGCTAGTCTCACCCTTAGATGGGGTAAAACCCGAAGATTTAAAAATCAGAGAACTTTTGCACAGGATAAAACAGAATCAGATCAAAGAGGTAATTGTGGCCACAGATTCTGATGCCGATGGGGAGACTACAGCGCTATATTTGGGTAAATTGATTAAGCCTTTGGGAGTGAAGATAAGCCGGATTGCCTGCGGTATTCCTGCCGGAGGAAATTTAGAATACGCCGATCAGGCAACGCTGGGTAAGGCCTTAGAAGGCAGGCGGGAGATTTAGTTTAAAAGTTGGAGGCAAGAATGAAGGATTTGATTGAAGTGCGCTGGCACGGAAGAGGCGGCCAGGGAGCAAAAACCGCGGCGCAATTTTTAGCAGAAGCAGCTTTAGATACCGGAAAATACATTCAGGCCTTTCCGGAATACGGCCCGGAACGCTCCGGCGCCCCAATCAGGACCTATACCAGAATCAGCGAAAAACCGATTAATCTGCACTGTAGTATAGCTAATCCCGAATACGTAGTGGTGATCGACCCCACACTGGTAACGCCGAAAGTTGTGGAGGGCTTAACCGATAAAGGAGTGCTTCTGGTAAATACGAATGAGCCGATAGAGTCTGTACGCAAGAAGACCGGATTTCAAGGCGGCAAGGTAGCCTGCGTAGACGCAACCAAAATTTCATTGGATACCTTAGGCAGGCCAATGCCGAATATGCCCATGCTCGGGGCGCTGTTAAAGGTTGCCCCTTTAGTAAAATTAGATGTTTTATATGAAAAAATTAGAGCCAAGTTTTTAAAGAAGATCGGAGATGAAAAAACTAATGCTAATATTGCCGGTGTCAAACGGGCTTACGAGGAGGTCAACATAGGATGACTAAAGGCAGTCCCAAGCGAAGCGAAGAAAAAGGTTGGAAGGAAATCCCTATCGGGGGAGTGATCGATAAAGCCGGTAGCGCCGCCGAATACAATACCGGTGATTGGCGCACCTTTAAACCAATTGTCGACAAAGACAAATGCATCCATTGCCTGCAGTGTTGGATGTATTGCCCGGATTCTTCGGTTTTGGTCAAAGATAAAAAGATGGTTGGTTTTGACTATGAACATTGTAAGGGCTGTGGCATCTGCGCATCAGTTTGCCCGGTGAAATGTATTAAGATGGAGAAAGAGTAGATTAGTTTAAAAGTTGAAAGGTGAGAAAGATGAGCAAACTTAGAGCCTTAACGGGAGATCAGGCAGCGGCGGAGGCGATGCGCCAGATTGAGCCGGATGTAGTAGCCGCTTACCCGATTACCCCGCAAACCGAGATTGTGATGAACTTTGCTCAGTTTGTGGCCGATGGCCGTGTGCAGACCGAGATGATTCCCGTTGAATCAGAACATAGCGCAATGAGCGCCTGCGTAGGTGCTGCTGCTAGCGGCGCACGCACAATGACCGCGACCTCAGCAAATGGCCTGGCGCTGATGTGGGAGATAGTCTATATTGCTGCCTCTACCCGCCTTCCGATTGTGATGCCGGTAGTTAATCGAGCGCTTTCCGGACCAATCAATATCCACTGCGACCATTCCGACACCATGGGGGCCAGAGATTCTGGGTGGCTGCAGATTTATTGCGAAAACAATCAGGAGGTTTACGACAACGTCATTATGGCGGTAAGGATTGCCGAACATAAAGACATTTTGCTTCCGGTGATGGTTTGCCAGGATGGTTTTATTACCTCTCACGCCCTGGAAGGGATAAAAATCTACGACGATAAACAAGTAAAGGACTTTATTAGTGAATATAAACTGCAGCATTCGCTTTTAGATATAGAGCATCCGGTAACATACGGACCGCTGGATTTACAAAACTTCTATTTTGAACATAAACGTCAGCAAGCCGAAGGTATGAAGAATGCTTTGACGGCTATGCCTGAGGTATTTTCCGAATTTAAACAGCAATTTGGAACCAAATATGATTTTATTGATACTTATAAGCTCAACGACGCCGATATAGCAATTGTGGCCTTAAGCTCAACAGCCGGAACAGCAAGAGTAGTTGTAGACCAATTACGGGCGAAGGGCAAAAAAGTCGGCCTGTTAAGGCCAAGGGTTTTTCGGCCTTTTCCTAAGGAAAAGATTATCCAGGCCTTAAAGAATCTTAAGGCTGTAGCTATAATGGATAGAAGCGACTCCTTTTCCGGGCAAGGCGGCCCGCTTTTTGCCGAGTTTCGTTCTGCTTTGCTGGATGAGCCCAGGAGGCCTTTAACTGTCAATTATATTTATGGTCTGGGCGGAAGAGATATCGATACTGAGCAGATTAAATCCGTATATGCGGATCTGGAAAAGATTGCTAAAGAAAGACAAGTCAAAGAATTGGTTAATTATCTAGGAGTGCGTTAGTTTAAAAGTCTAAAAGTTTAAAATTTAAAAGTTGGGAGAGAAGAACAATGGCGAATATTAAAGAATTATCAGATAAAATCCCGGAAAGATTAGGTCCGGGGCATCGTTTATGTGCCGGCTGCGGCGCCTCCATTGCTGTGCGCCAGATATTGATGGGTACTGAGGACCCGGTGGTAGCTGTTTCGGCTACGGGTTGCCTTGAAGTAGGCACTACAATATATCCCTTTACTGCCTGGAACATTCCTTTTATGCACAATGCCTTTGAGAATTCGGCCTCTACCATCAGCGGTATTGAAACCGCCTATCGGGTCTTAAAGAAAAAAGGCAAGATTAAGAAAGAGATAAAATTCGTGGCCTTTGGCGGCGACGGCGGCACCTACGATATTGGTTTGCAAGCTTTATCCGGCGCCCTGGAGCGCGGCCATAATTTTGTCTATGTCTGCTACGATAACGAAGGTTATATGAATACTGGAACTCAACGCTCCAGTGCTACGCCTTACGGGGCCTCGACGACTACTGCCCCGGCAGGCAAGGTTATCCCCGGTAAGGTGCAATTCAGAAAAGACTTGACAGCAATCGTCGCCGCCCATAGAATACCCTATGTCGCGCAGGCCACTATCTCCAACTGGAACGATTTAATCACTAAATCCCAGAAGGCTTTTGCCGTGGAAGGCCCGGCATTCTTGAATGTGTTTTCGCCCTGTCACAGGGGTTGGCATTATCCGCAGGAAAATACAGTTGAAATTGCCAAATTAGCCGTAGAAACCGGTTTCTGGCCGTTAATTGAAGTGGAAAACGGCATTTGGCGCTTTACATATAAACCCAAACAAAGAAAGCCGGTAGAGGAATTCTTAAAACCTCAAGGCCGCTTCAAGCATTTATTTACCGGACAAAACAAACCCATGCTTGCCGAAATTCAGAAAAATATTGACGACAACTGGAAACGCTTGGAGCATCTTTGTGAAGCAACTTGCAAAATTGCGTAAATTTGTTCTTTTAAACTAACGTATTCCCCGGTAGCTCAGTTGGTAGAGCGCGTGGCTGTTAAAGTTAGCAGCCTCTGGTAGTAATGCTAGAGTGAAAAGCAGGCTAAGTCAGGGAAACCGTAACGTAGAGCCGACGGCAATCCTGAGCTAAGGTTTAATACCTGAGTGCAGAGACTTTACACCTGCCATCCTTAATAGGGATGAAGAGAAAGTCCGACTCTTGCAGAAATGCAAGTCAGATCGTAACCACTAGGTCCGAGGTTCGAGTCCTCGCCGGGGAGCCACTTTCTATAACTTATTTATTTACAATAAGTTATAGACGTAGAGTACTGTCTACTAAATTCAGAAATACATCGATCCTATAGCCCCAAGATAGCTAGTTCGAGTTCCCGCCGTAAAATTAAAGGGACACAATACTTAATTCAAAATTCCA
>JAMXCY010000034.1 GCA_024543015.1 Candidatus Omnitrophota bacterium
CCACGGAGGTTTCACTTTTATTGCCTGTGGTCAACACCAGCCAGCCAAATTTATTCGAGAAAGCCATCAGGATATTACCTCTTATTCTGGCCTGGAGATTTTCTTCGGTTACATCTTGCTTTAATCCTGCAAATTCTTTAGCGAACAAAGCCAGGTAGGTATCGAAAATCCTGTTGATCGGGACCACAATAAATTTAATCCCTAAATTATTAGCTAAAATTTTAGCATCAGCTTGAGTGCCCGGCGATGAATATTGAGAGGGCATTGAAATTCCAATAACATTTTCACACCCCACAGCCTCGGCAGCAATCAGCGCAGTCAAAGCAGAGTCTATTCCGCCGCTCAAACCTATGACTACTTTTTTAAAGTTGTTTTTCCTGATGTAGTCGCCTGTGCCTAAGACCAGGGCGCTATAAATTTCGGCCATCTTATCCAATTTCTCGTGTTTCTTTCGTGGTAGATCCGGCTTTTTAACCGAATATCTATTCTTTCTCTTTCCCGTGATTATCGGCAAATCGGCAACAATTAAATCCTCGGCAAACTGCTTTCCGTAAATTATGCCTTTCCCGTTTTGGTCAAGGACCATACTGCCCCCGTCAAAGACCAGTTCATCCTGGCCGCCAACTAAATTGTTGTAGCAAATATAAGCCTTGGTCTGCCTGGCCCGCTCTGCTAAGATCTTTTTTCTTAAGTTTCCCTTACCGGTATAATATGGAGAAGCGGATATATTGATAATAACTTTGGCGCCTTTTTTTGCCTGCGCAAGCGCAACTCCTTTGGCCTGCCAGATGTCTTCACAGATATTAACTCCAAATATAATCTTTTCTAAGGCAAATATAAAAGGCCTTTTCCCCGGTTGAAAATATCTCCTTTCATCAAAGACACCATAGTTGGGAAGCTCTATCTTATGACAAACTCCCCTTAATTTACCATTTTGAATAATCCCTGCGGCGTTATATAAATTCCCTTCCCTATCTTTATCCACAAATCCTATAATTGCCACAAGGCCGGAGATTTTTTTAACCAGCGAATGTAATGCTTTGAGATTATCTCTTACAAAATGCTCCTTGAGCAATAAATCCTCTGGGGGATAACCGCAGATTGCCAACTCCGGAAATACAACTATATCTGCTTCTAGGGCCTGCGCCTGTTTGATAAAATCGGCAATTTTTTCTGAATTGCCTCTCAAGTCTCCCACGTTAGGATTGATCTGAGCTAAAGCTATTCGCAACATTTTTTTCATCTTATTTCTCCCTGCCTAAATTTTAGGCATAAGGCCAGAAAAATTTTTAACTTTAAATGGTTATTTCTTAAAGAATAGGAAGCAGTTTATCCAATTCGTATTTAGTCAACTGGATGCGGTAATCTTCCCACTCTTTCTTCTTTAATTCAATAAACCTGCTAAACACATGCTCGCCTAAAGCTTTTTTGATTATTTCACTTTGTTCGGCAATTAAAACTGCCTCTCCTAAGTTATCGGGTAAGGACTGAATTCCTAGTTTCTTTCTTTCTTTATCAGAAAGATGGTATAAATTCTTCTCCATTGGTTTAGCCAAGGCATACTTTTTCTCTATGCCTTCCAATCCTGCCTGTAGCATTACTGCAAAAGTAAGGTAAGGATTGCAGGCCGGATCGGGACATCTCAGCTCTGCTCGGGTCGCCTGCTCTTTACCCGGATGATACATCGGTACCCGAACTAAGGCTGAACGGTTTCTATTTGACCAGGCAATATAAACAGGCGCCTCATAACCCGGAACAAGTCTTTTGTAGGAATTAACCCATTGAGCAAAAACTGGACTCATTTCCCGCGCATGCTTAAGTTGGCCAGCGATAAATTTTTTCGCTACATCGGATAGATTGTATTTATCGCTCTTAGAGAAAAAGGCATTGCTTTTACCTTTGAAAATCGATTGATGCGTATGCATGCCACTGCCATTTTCACCGAATAAAGGCTTAGGCATAAATGTAGCATAGGCCCCGTATTTCTGGGCTATTTCCTTAACCACAACTCGATAGGTAATTACATGATCAGCCATGTTTAAAGCGTCAGCATAGCGCATATCAATTTCGTGCTGACTGGGGCCGACCTCATGGTGTGAATACTCTACCGCAATGCCCATTGCCTCTAAGGCAAAGACTGTATCTCGCCTGAGATCAGAAGCAACATCAAGGGTAGTCAGATCAAAATATCCGCCTTTATCCAGAACCTCCGTGTTGGAAGAATCGGTTTTAAAATAGAAATACTCTAATTCCGGGCCAATGTAATAATGGTCGAAACCCATCTTGGCCATCCGCTTCAAAGCCCTTTTTAAGACATACCGCGGATCCCCCTCATAAGGTTGTCGATCAGGAGTCAGGATGTCACAAATCATCCGGGCAACCTTCTTCTCTTGTGGTCTCCAGGGTAAAATCTGAAATGTAGTTGGGTCAGGTTGGGCAATCATATCACTTTCCTCAATAGACTGGTATCCTGTAATTGAGGAACCGTCAAAGCCCATACCATTTTCTAAGGCCCCTGCTAATTCATTATCCGTGATAGCAAAGCTTTTCACTTGACCTAAAATGTCGGTAAACCACAAGCGGATAAATTTCACATCCTCGCTCTTTACTCTCTTCAATATATCCACTTTAGCCATTTTAGCCATCGCATCCTCTTTGAACTACTTCCATCTTAGGGGCCTACGCCCCTAAGATGTTATTGACTTAACATGAGGTATTCTATCAATTATTTATACTGATGTCAATTGTTCTTTTAGCCGCCTGATTTTGTATCCAGGCCTTAGCCAATGGCTTTATGTCCTCGATCTCCGGTCCTGATGCGTATACATTCGTGTAAATCAAGGACAAATATCTTACCGTCTCCGATTTTCCCAGTCTTGACACCTTTGATAATCGCATCAATCGTCGGCTGGACAAAATCTTCATTGACCGCTATATCTAGCCTTAGCTTTTTAAGCAGGTTGACTTCATGGATAACACCCCGGTAAGTTTCGCTGAACCCCTTTTGCTGGCCACAACCCAAGGCATTGGTAACGGTCATTTTAAAGACGTCTATACTATATAGCGCTTTTTTCACATCGGGCAATTTGTGTGGCTGAATCATCGCAATTATAAGTTTCATTTTCTTCGCTCCTTTCGTCGCTCAGAGACTACAGATTACCGATTTTTTCTGTTATCATTCCGTAGTAAATATCTGGAATCCTGCATAGGCTTCCATTCCGTGTTCACCCACATCAAGTCCCCGTAACTCCTCTTCTTTACTTACTCTCAAGCCAACTATCTTTTTAATTGCAAAAAAGAGTAGAAAACCTGCGATCATACACCAGGCAAATACCGCTAGTACTCCTAAGGTTTGCGCTCCTAATAACTTCCCGCCTCCACCGAAAAAGAGGCCGTTTCCTGTTGTACCGGGGGCAAACACATCTTGAGCAAATAATCCTAAAGCCAGAGTTCCCCATGCTCCACAAACTGCATGGGCAGATATTGCTCCTATGGGGTCATCAATATGTAAAACCTTATCAAAAAATATTACTGATAAGACTATTAAGATACCAACAACCAATCCAATCCAGATAGCACTTTCTGCTGAGACAAATGCGCAGGGTGCAGTGATCGCCACCAATCCTCCTATTACTCCATTAAGTGCCATACTGGCATCTGGCTTTCCGAATATCTTCCAGGCAAGCATCATCGCCCCAATTGCACCTGCTGCTGCAGCCAAAGTAGTGGTGGTAGCAATATGGGCGATATCAGAAACTGCTCCCATTGTGCTTCCCGGGTTAAACCCAAACCAACCAAACCAGAGAATGAATACACCTAAAGTGGCCAGGGGAATACTGTGTCCAGGGATAGCATTTGATGAACCATCCTGATTGTATTTACCAATTCGGGGGCCCAGCATTATTGCTCCGGTAAGCGCAATCCAGCCTCCCACTGAGTGCACCACAGTTGAACCAGCAAAATCCCACATCCCTATCTCGGCTAACCAGCCACCACCCCAGATCCAATGGCCTACTATTGGGTATATGAAGGCAGAGATGATAATGCTATAGATGATGTAGCCAATAAATTTTGTCCGCTCAGCCATCGCTCCTGAGACAATGGTGGCCGCAGTAGCAGCAAATACCATCTGGAAGAAATACTTACATTCTAAAGGAACCGTACTCCAATCTAAGGAAGCAAAGGTTTGTCCTGTATCTTTAAGCAAGAAACCACTGGTGCCAAAGAAAAGATTTCCCGCCCCAAACATAATCCCAAAACCAATAAGCCAATAAGCAATACTCCCAAAGCTAAAATCCATCAGGTTCTTCATCAGAATATTGCAGGCATTTTTAGCGCGCGTGAATCCTGTCTCCAGCATCGCAAAACCCGCTTGCATAAACATAACCAGTACTCCAGCCAAAAGAACCCATACCGTATCTAAAGCCACTGTCTTTTCGGTGAGTGTCTCTTGCAGACTGGTCAGGGTAGGTTCTTCTGCTGCTTGGGCAACTGCACCCAGACCAAAGCCTAAGCTTGAGATTAATAGACACCAGAAAGCAATATTTTTCAGTTTCATCTTCAGCCTCCTCCTTGTGTTAGAAATCAAACGCTAGGTTAAATCCGCCATAAAATTCATTATTGTAGAGATCCTCGGCGTCTCCCGTAGGAATAGAATAATTGATATTTGGGCTAAAAGTTATCTTCTCAGTCAATGGAATGCTCAAGCCTGCCCCTAAAGCGATATCGCCACCGTCGCCAGCAATAAATAGTTCATTGTTATATCCTAGATGGCCGCTCAGATCTAAAGTAATAGGACTATCCCCTAAAGGAAGGCTATGACTTAAAGCTAATACTACGTAGTCCCCATCTCCACCACCGGAGTCTTCGTCACCATAGTCGTGATACCAGGTTAGAGTTGGGGCTAAGAAAATATCAAGACCCGCTCCCAGATAGAACTCTTTAGTAGCCGCATCCGCTGCCGGATAATCATAATAGGTATGCCCTACCGACAAGCTAAAATTATCGAATTGGTGAGTATAATCTATGATATAATCGACCTCATCGGAATTAGGGCTGTCATCGCCATCAATATCCAAACTGCTCCAGATACTGGCAGTAAAACCCTTCAGGCCAACATATATCCCTTGTTGCATTACCGGATCATCGTCCAAGGTAATCCCTCTCCAGATATATTTGCTGTAGATGGCTATGTCTGCGCTCACCTCTAGAGGTGAATCTGCAAGTATTCCTTCGGCATATCCATTTGTAGCCTCAAGAGTAACAACTAAAAAACACATTATTGATAAAGCAACCAAGCTCATCTTTGTGAAATTACTCATTTTTTCCTCCTTTAAACTTTGAAAAATAGAAAAACGTCCAATTTGCCTTATGCCCTCATGGCAGCGAACTGGACGCCTCTGTCCTTATTTACTTACGTTGTATTGAAATACCCTTACTATCTTAAGTAGATTTCCACTATCTTTGGTAACCTTTATTTTTTCTTCGCCACTTCTTAATGATTCTATTCTTATACTTGACTATCATTACATGAGAGATGCCTAATTTTCCCCCTACTTCTCTTACGGTAAAGCCTTTCACTAAATATGTGAGTACCTCTTTTTCGCGCTTCGTAAAACCGTTATTCCTTATCTCTTCAAATACTGTCTTTCTCTCCAGGCATCTTGATAATGGTTCACTTTGACAGGACAAAACATCTTCTAATTTACTGCCGTCTTGTGTCCGGGATCTTTCTAAGCTTAAGATCACTGTTTTCTCTCTATTTTTACGTAAGTAATTGAAAATATGGAACTTACATCCCTGAATTATATAGGATTCATTTACACCAAAAGGCACGCCCTGACCAAATCTCTTCCAGAGGTGAACAGTCATCTCTTGGTAGAGGTCATCCTGATCAATAAATGCACCTCTAGCTTTATAGCTTGTGGCTATTTTCTTCAATATAGGCGCTAATCTGTTATATAAAGTTTCAAAATCCATTTTCCCCACCTAAAAAGAAAAAAGTCCTTCCTAGCAGTCATTGCTACTAAAAAGGACTTAAAAATAAAAAGGGCGTTCGTTTCCACGAACACCTCTGTCCCTTCTCCTTAAGCACTACCTTGTGCTTTAGTGTCAAGGCAAGTATACCATAAGATTTTGGACTTGTCAAGTTTTATTTTAGTGCGAAGTTGCCGTGTCGATAAAAATCTTATGCCAAACTTCCAGGTTTAAAAGGCTCCAGATACGCGCTCCATGATTAAATCTTCCTGAACAATGCTCATCTAAGAGAGCTTTAATACGCTCTTTGCGAAAATAACCTCTCTCGATGCTCTTTTTGTCCAAAAGTGTATCATAAGCGAATTGCTTCAAGTTGGTCCTAAACCATTTATCAACAGGAACCGCAAATCCCATTTTTCTTCTTTGTAAGATTTCCTTTGGCAATAAATCTTGGGCTAATTCTTTCAAAAGATATTTTAGCTTAAACGACCTCATTTTAAATCCTATAGGCAAAGAAGCCGCAAATTCCATTACATTGTGGTCTAAGAAAGGAGAGCGGGCTTCCAGGGAATTTGCCATAGTGGCTATATCCATCTTCACCAAAAGGTCTTCCGGAAGGTAGCTATTAATATCCACCTCCATCGCCCTTTCTGCCGGACTAGGCAAATGCGATTGTTCTGCTAAGTTCAATAAATACGCGGCTACATCACCACCGAGGCTGGCCTTAAAACAATCGCTGTATAAACCCTGTTTATCTTCTTCCTGGAAGCAACCAACCCAGCTTCCATAGCGCCTCCACTCATCTGTATAATTAAGTAGTCCTTTTAGAAAAACGTCAATATGTCTCGATTTTGTCTTTAATAAACTAAGCATCACTTTTATGAGCGGCTTGGGTAAATATTTTAAGTATCTGGCTATCTGCATTCCTCTGTATCTTTCATAGCCGACAAAGGATTCATCGCCGCCATCACCGTTTAAGGCCACAGGAACAAATTCCCTGGTCATCTTAGCCAGATAGTATGAGGGGACACAAGATGAATCCCCAAAAGGTTCGTTATAATGCCAGACTAGCTTATTTAATATTTCAAAAGCATCTGGTTTGACCACAAATTCGCGGTGTTCTGTATTATAACGCTCGGCTACTTTGCGCGCAAATTTCAACTCACTGTAATCCTCTTCTTCAAAACCGATCGAAAATGTCTTTACGCCGGAGCCGCAAAGTTTACTCATCAGCGCCACAACTATACTTGAATCTATGCCTCCGCTTAAGAATACGCCCAGGGGCACATCACTAATTAACCTTAAACGTACAGATTCTGTTAATATCTCTTTTAATCTCTGTTTACTTTCGGCAAAGGTAATCTTCTGTTTCTGATAACTTATCCGCCAATACCTCTGTATCGCAAGTCCTTGACTATCATAAGTCAATATATGTCCGGGGGGGAGCTTCTTTATTCCCTTTAATATTGATTGTGGGCTGGGGACATATCCGTAGCTTAAGAAATAATCTATTGAGCCAAGATTGACTTCTCTTTTAATGCCATTTTCTAAAATTGCTTTAATTTCTGAAGCGAAAATAAGATTTTTACTATCCTGATAATAGACTAAGGGTTTTTTTCCTACCCGGTCTCTAGCTAAAAAAAGTCTTTTCTTTTTATTATCCCAAATAGCAAAGGCAAACATTCCTCTCAAGAGCCTAACACACTCTAGATCTTGGTCTTCATAAAGATGAAGAATAACTTCTGTATCGCTTTTAGTTTTAAAACGGTGCCCTTTGCTTAATAATCTTTCTCTAAGCTCAAGGAAATTGTAAATTTCTCCGTTAAAGACAATCCAAATTGAATCGTCTTCATTGCTCATGGGTTGATGCCCGGTTTTAAGATCAATTATGCTCAAGCGTCTGTGCCCTAAACCTACTTGTGCGGGGCTATCGGGATTGTTATCTGCGGAAATATAAATTCCTGCATCGTCTGGCCCGCGATGCACCAATGTCTTAATCATCCGCTCGATATTGGAACGTTCTACTCGTTTTCCTGCAAAGTTACAGTTTCCGGCAATGCCACACATTTATATTTTCTCTTTATTGTTGTCTAATCCTTAAAAAAATAAAAAGACATCCTCTTGTCTTTTTGCGGATTTGGACGTCTTTGAGATTAGGAAGACTTCTTCATCTCTTCAGCTAAGATAATCGCCTCTGATATCTCCCTCATACTTTTGCGGTTATTCATACTGTATTTTCTCAGTCGCTTATAGGCTTGGTCTTCGGTTAAGGCATCCTGTTTCATCAAGATGCCTTTTGCTCGCTCAACTGCCTTGCGCGACTCTAATTCTTCCTTGATGACTTTGGACTCTACAACCAATCTAAAGTTTTCAATAACGATAGCGGCCTGATTGGCTATTGATCTTAAGATATTGATTTCGTTTTTACTGAATTTATGTGGTTTTGAAGTATAGCTATTTAATACACCTATTGTTTTACTCTTAACAATGAGGGGTACAGATAAAAGCGAACAAAGTTTCTCTTTTTTAGCAATTTCTCTGTTGATATAGCAGGCGTCTTTACGTACATCGTCTACTGTTATCGCCTTTCCCTCTCTGGCTACCTTGCCGG
>JAMXCY010000035.1 GCA_024543015.1 Candidatus Omnitrophota bacterium
CATTTAGAGGGTTACCTTGAGTGTCGCAAGGAAACAAATCAGAGATATATATTGCAGTTAGAGCTTTATAGCAAAGGTGAGAAAGAACTCAAATTTAGACACTACTTCATGGCTCCGGATAGGATTTATCCTACAAAGAGATGGAAAAAAGGTGAAAAAATAAAAATATCGCAAAATGTGTCAATACCAGATTCGGCAGATATAGAGAATTGTAATTTGGTACTAAGATTTTTCCTTATAAAGTAGTTATGTTTAATTAGCAATGAAAAAAATAAAATTATTTACTCTGGGTTGTAAGGTTAATCAATATGAAACCCAAGGCATAAGAGAAAAGTTTTTAAATGCTGGTTTCAGGGAAAATAATAGCGAGAAGACGGATGTTTATATCATCAACACCTGCACCGTAACTCGCCAGGCAGACCGAGAATCCCGCCATTTGATCAGAAAGGCACTTAAGGTTAACCCCGAGGCTAAAGTTATTGTTACCGGCTGTTATGTGGAAAAAGACGCTGATGAGCTCCTGCAGATTTCCGACCGAATTCAAATTATCCCCAACCAGCAAAAACACCGCATTGTAGATTTTTTGAGTTTAACTAGATACAAGCGACTAGCGACTAGCGACAGAAGTTTCATTCCCCTGAGCATTTCTGAGTTCCACGGTCATGAGCGTGCCTTTGTAAAGATTCAAGATGGTTGCGATAACTTTTGTGCTTATTGTAAGGTGCCCCTTGTGCGTGGCGAGTCCCGGAGCCGTAGCTTAAAAGAGATTACTAAAGAAGTAGCTGGTTTAGTCGACCGTGGATTTAAAGAAGTAGTTTTAACCGGTATTTGTCTTGGCGACTATCATTACAGAAATCTTGGCTTAGCAGATGTAGTGGGATCTTTGGCCAAAATAAAAGCGGAGTTTCGCATCCGCTTAAGCTCTATCGAACCACAGTTAATTAGTGATAAATTGATAGAAAAGATGGCTAGCTCTGCGAAGATTTGCCCGCATCTACACATCCCCTTGCAGAGTGGTGATAATCAGATTTTGCAGAAAATGAATCGTCGCTACACAGCCAAAGATTATTTATCTTTAATTGCTAAAATTAAAAAGAAGATTAAAGACATTGCTATTACCACGGATGTTTTAATTGGCTTTCCTGGGGAATCAGATAGAAATTTTCAGTGTACTGTGCATTGCCTGGAAGAAATCTCACCCCTGCGCACGCACATCTTTTCTTTTAGCCCGCGAGAGGGTACAGCGGCATTTAACCTCGCAGCACGCATTGAACCGCAAATAGTTAAAGAGCGAGTCGGTCTGCTTAAAGAAGTAGCGCAAAAATCTTCTCATAAATTCAGGAAGCGTTTTTTAGGCAGGAAGCTTACAGTGTTAATAGAGTCTCGTGCCGATAAGGAAAGCAGGACTTTTTGTGGCTATTCCGAGAACTATATTCGGGTAATCGTAACAGGGGCTAGCGCCAAAGACGTAAATAAGTTATTACCAGTTAAAATTAAAACAGTGGATATACATTCTACAAAAACATGAGCCAAACCGAAGTTTTAAACAATTCTGCGCAGTATATCAAGGGCGTGGGGCCGGCCAGGTTTAAGATATTGAATCGCTTAGGGATCCATACGGTTAGAGATTTGCTGTATTATTTGCCCCGTAGATATGAAGACAGGAGAAACTTCACCCCGATCGGACGATTAGAAGTGGGTAATTACGCTACAGTAAAGGGAGAGATTATCAAGCTGAATTTGTGGCGCAGTAAAAGAGGGCTTTCTATATTCAAAACTGCCGTGGGTGATGAGAGTGGAGCGCTTGAGGCAATTTGGTTTAATCAGCCTTTTATGAAAAGATATTTTAAGGTAGGACAAGAGATAATTCTCTATGCCAAAGTAGAAAAACATCGGCAAGTTCAAATGAACTCTCCCGAATATGAATTTGTTACCGGCAAAGACAGCTCTTTACATATGGGCAGGATTGTGCCCATTTATCCTCTAACCACCAATATCAATCAGCGCTATTTACGCACCATTATCAGCCGAGCAGTGGAAAGCTTTTGTTCTTACATCCCCGATGCCTTGCCTTATGTTTTAAGAAAGAAATTAGAGCTTTTGCCTCTAACCTTAGCCCTAAGATCTATCCATTTTCCTCAAGATGTTACTGCCAGGGCCTCAGCTTATAAAAGACTTGTCTTTGATGAATTCTTTCTTTTTCAGCTGCTTTTAGCACTAAAGAAATCACACCGGGCCAAACAAGCACAGGGGATAGTGCATAACATGGGAGGAAAGTTGGTTGAGAATTTCCAGAAGGCTTTGCCATTTAAGTTAACTCCCAGCCAGGAAAAGGTAATTAAAGAAATAGAAAATGACATGCGTGCTTCTGGCCCAATGAATAGACTGCTCCAGGGAGATGTGGGCTCAGGCAAGACAATAGTAGCGGCCTATAGTTTGGTTTTAAGTGTACAGTCGGGATTTCAGGCAGCAGTTATGGCTCCTACTGAGATTTTAGCCGAACAGCACTACCTTACTTTAAGTAAATTATTATTGCCTTTAAATATAAACGTAGGTTTATTAATTGGGAGTATGGCCCTTAAAACCAAACAGGAGACGCTAAAGGATCTAAAATCAGGAGTATTAGATATCATTATTGGCACCCATGCTCTTCTTGAAGAGAATATCCAGCTTAAGAGATTGGGCTTAGTGGTGGTTGATGAACAACATAAGTTTGGAGTAATTCAGCGCTCGCTGTTGCGTAAAAAAGGTGAAATTCCGGATTATCTGGTCATGACCGCTACACCTATCCCCCGCACATTAGCAATGACGATTTATGGCGACTTGGATATTTCTACAATTAAAGAGCTGCCCAAGGGCCGACTGCCCATCTCTACCTTCGGGGTTAAGAATGAAGCTATAAAGGATGTCTACAAATTTATTCGGGAAGAGGTAGCTTCTGGTAGGCAGGTTTATATTGTTTATCCTTTGATCAACAAAAGCCAAACCCTCAAACTTAAGGCTGCTTCTGAGATGTATAATAAGTTAAAACAAGAGCAATTTCTCAGCTTGCGCCTGGGTCTACTCCACGGTCAGATGGCCTCAGGAGAAAAAGAGAAGATTATGCGCAGTTTCAAACAGCATAAAATAGACATTCTGGTTTCCACTACCGTCATCGAAGTGGGTATAGATATTCCTAATGCCTCGGTGATGGTGGTTGAGCATGCGGAGAGATTTGGTTTAAGTCAACTGCATCAGTTAAGAGGGCGTATTGGTCGCGGGCCCCATCCATCTTATTGTATTTTGGTTTCAGACCCCAAGACCGAAAAAGCAAAATTACGCATTGAGGCGATGCTGGCTACCTCTGATGGATTTCGCCTGGCAGAGCAGGACTTAGATATTCGTGGGCCTGGTCGGTTTTTTGGCCCGGCACAACACGGTGCACCGGAATTGAAGATAGGCAATGTTATCCGCGATATGGAATTAATGGAACTTGCCAGAGGCGAAGCCTTTTCTTTGGTGAGGAGTGATCCTAATCTAAGAGCGCCAGAACACGCACTTATTCGCCAGAAACTTCGTGAGAGATTTGGTTCTGAAAATATTGGTTTGCTTTCGGTGTAGGGGAGGGTAAGAACGGTGCCATGCGTGTGATAGCTGGAAAATTTAAAGGACGGATATTGAAGATGCCTAAGGGCGCAAAGATACGCCCCAGTTCCCAGAAGATTAAAGCAGCCTTGTTTAACATTTTAGGTGAACAGATTCATGGTGCCTCATTTCTAGAACTGTTTGCCGGAAGCGGAAATATCGGCATTGAGGCCTTAAGCCACGGTGCTGTTAAAGTTACTTTTGTAGAGCGTAATCGCCTCTGCATCAAGGCAATTCAGTCCAACCTGAAGCGCTTAGGGCTTGAGGCTGAGATACTATCTTTTGATGTAGAACGGGCCATCCATCTGCTTAAGCAGAAAGGTGAGAAATTTGATTTTGTCTTTTTAGACCCCCCTTATTATGAAGATAAGCTGAAAAATTGCTTGATAAAACTTGGCCGTTATGATATATTAAGACCTCATTCTTACGTCATTGCCGAACATAACAAGAGAGAGGTCTTGCCAGAACAGCTTCCCAGGCTTAAACTAATGTTCACCAAAAGGTATGGAGACGCTGCTCTTTCTTTCTACCGAAAGGAAGGTAAAGGATGAACAGAATAGCTATTTATCCCGGCACTTTTGACCCAGTTACCTATGGGCATATTGATTTAATCAAACGGGCAACTAAGATTTTTGACCGGATTATAGTAGCAGTGGTAAAGCATCCACAAAAAAAAGCCCTTTTTCCGTATAAGGAAAGGCAAAAGTTACTCGAAACTGCCATCAGAGAAATTCCCCGCGTCAGCATTGAAAGCTTTGAGGGCCTTTTGGTTGATTATGTGAGAAGCAAAAGGGCTCGGGTGATGATCAGGGGCCTGCGGATGATTTCTGATTTTGAGTATGAATTTCAAATGGCCCTGACCAACAGGAGGCTGGATCCCGAGATTGAGACTATTTATATGATGCCTAAGGAATCTTACTGTTATCTTTCTTCAAAACTGATAAAAGAAGCGGCTTTGCTGGGCGCGAACTTAAAAGATTTTGTGCCAGACTTTGTGGAAAAAGGGCTAAAGATGCGGCTGAAGAAAAAGGCTAAATGAGTATCTTCGAACAAATTTACAAAAAGGCTAAAACCAATCCCAAAAGAATCGTCCTTCCCGAAGGCGGGGACCTGCGTGTGATTAAAGCTGCCTCGGAGGCTGTCAGAGAAAAACTTGCCCGGATTATCCTCTTAGGCAAAGCTGATCTAATCCTGAGCAAGGCCAAAAGAAATAGGTTAAATATTAAAAAATGCGAGATCATCGAGCCGCTCAGGGATAAAAAGTTAGATGAGTATATTGGCAGATATCGGGATTTGAGAAAGCATAGAGGCGTGACCCTTGATCAGTCAAGAAAGTTGGTTTCAGGTGATCCTGTCTTTTTTGCAGCGATGATGTTACGCGCAGGCAGGGTGGATAGTTTTGTTGCCGGAGCCTCCCATACCACTAGCGATATAGCCAGGGCGGCCTTACGTTGCATTAAGAGGGATCCCGTATATTCTATAGCTTCAGGCGCGTTTTTAGTAGAGCTTAAGGATAAGCGCTACGGAGAGAATGGTTTGTTTCTGTTCGCCGATTGCGCGATTGTGCCGTTACCGAAACCTGAACAGCTGGCTGACATTGCCGCGGCTTCCAGCGAGGTTTGGACTAAGGTTACGGGATATAAACCGCGGCTGGCTATGCTAAGTTTTTCAAGTAAAGGTTCTGGTTGTGGCCCTTGCGTGGATAAGATAAGAGAGGCCTGTGAAATCTTGAAAAAGTTAAAGCCGGATTTAGTCATAGATGGAGAGTTACAGGCTGATAGCGCTGTTGTTCCTGCTGTAGCCAGGATAAAGGTTCCCAATAGCCCGATAAAGGGCAGGGCAAACATTTTAATCTTTCCCAATCTCGATTCCGGCAATATTGCCTATAAGTTGATCCAAAGACTTGCTCAGGCCAGGGTAGTAGGGCCGGTTATTCAAGGGTTGTCCAAACCCTGCAGCGATTTATCTCGCGGTTGTAGCCCGAAGGAAATTATTGATGCCATTGCGCTAACATCCGTGATGGCCCGGTGATATGTTAATCCTCGTTATAAACAGTGGCAGCTCTTCCGTTAAATACCAACTCTATGATATGCCCAGGGAAATATGCAAAGCTTGCGGCGTTATAGAGAAGGTCCGCAATCATCACCTGGCCTTGAGATTAGTAATTCAATCACTGCTTAGGGGCAAGAAAAGAGCTATTTCTTCTAAGGATGAGATAGCAGCAGTAGGGCATAGAGTTGTTCACGGGGGCGAGAGTTTTAAGCAATCTGTGCTAATCAATAAGCAGGTAACTAAGACAATAAAAAGCTATAGCCGGCTTGCTCCTTTGCACAATTTGCCGAATTTAGCCGGAATCTTTGCCTGTAAGCGATTACTAAAAAGGGCACCTCAAGTAGCGGTTTTTGATACAGCCTTTCATCAGACTATGCCTGAGTCCAGCTATCTTTATGGATTGCCTTATGCTATCTATAAAAGACACGCCATTCGCCGCTATGGCTTTCACGGTCTGAGCCACCGCTATGTGGCTGAAAAAGCAAGTAAGATTTTGGGTAGGCCCCTAAAGTCTTTAAAAATTATCACCTGCCACCTGGGTAATGGTTGCAGCATTACCGCGGTAGATAAGGGCAAATCTTTAGATAATTCAATGGGGTTTACTCCCTTAGAAGGATTGGTGATGGGTACTCGTTGTGGAGATATTGACCCGGCAGCAGTGCTTTATCTAATGAAAAAAAAGAACTTAAGCATCAACAGAACTCTTGAGCTTTTAAACAGAACCAGCGGTCTTTTGGGACTTTCGGGCAAAAGTAATGACATGCGCGATATTCTGCGGCTTTCACGAAGAGGAAACAAAAGAGCAAAGTTGGCCGCCGACATTTTTATCTACAGAATCAAAAAATATATCGGTGCTTATATTGCCGCGATGAATGGTTGCAATGCCGTTGTCTTCACGGCAGGAATAGGTGAAAACCAGCCATACATAAGAACCAAAGTGTGCCGTGGGCTTTCTACTTTAATTAAGAAATTCAAAATCAGGGTTTTGACCATTCACACCAATGAAGAGCTGATGATTGCCCGCGAGAGCTATCGATTGTTAAAGCGATGAAGATCTATATAGAGCAAATACCTGACTCGGGACTGGAGCTTAGCGAGACTTGCCAGCCGGAGAACCTGGACTTAAATAAAGCAGATATAAGATTTAGCGAACCGATAAATTTATCTGTTCGTGCAACCAAAGGGGACAATATTGTTTCTATAAACTTAAAAATTGATAGCACAATGCACCTTAATTGCAGTAGGTGCTTAGAAGAATTCATTTATCCTTTGTCTCGAAATATCGATTTAAACCTGCTAATAGAAGATAAGAAAGAGATAGATATTACCGATAATCTGCGGGAAGAGATAATCTTAAGTTACCCCTTAAAACCACTTTGCCAGGCTGATTGCCTTGGGCTATGCGCAACTTGTGGCCAGAATTTAAATAAAGGAAGGTGTAATCATGGCACATCCAAAAAGACGTCATTCAAAATCTCGACGCGATAAAAGAAGGACACACGATAACTTAAGCCGGCCTAATTTGGGTCTTTGTCCGCATTGTCGAAAACTTAAGCTTGCGCATATGATTTGTCCTCATTGCGGTTACTATAAGGGCAGGCAAGTCGTAGAAATAGAACCGAAAAAGAAGAAAGAAAAACGATGAAAATTGTACTGGACGCAATGGGTGGGGATAATGCCCCTGGCGCTACTGTAGAAGGAGCGGTTTTGGCGGCCAAGGAATTTGGCTCTCGGATCATTCTTGTGGGCATGAAAGATCTGTTAGAGAGAGAACTGTCTAAATACGGCGGCAATATTCCCAATATAGAAATAGAACATGCCTCTGAGATTATTGATATGCATGATTCGCCTGCTGCCAGCGTAAGAAAAAAGAAAGATTCTTCGATCAATACGGCGGTAAAATTAGTCAAGGATGGTAAGGCTCAGGCTATAGTCAGTGCTGGCAATACCGGTGCAGTAGTCTGCGCTACCACTCTTTATTTAAGGCTCTTAAAAGGCATAGAGCGCCCAGGTATTGCTATTGTCGCCCCTACGCTAAAAGGTGCCTCTTTGATTATCGATGTAGGGGCAAATATTGATCCTAAACCGGTTCATCTCTATCAGTATGCAATAATGGGAGATGTCTATAGCCGGGCTATTTTAAGCAAGTTTAATCCTACCGTGGGTCTTTTAAATATCGGACAAGAAGCCTCTAAAGGTACCGACTTTACCAAGAAGGCCTATGACCTTTTTGCCAAGAGCCGGTTAAACTTTATCGGCAATGTGGAGGGACGGGACTTGTTTAACGGCCGATGTGACGTAATAGTCTGCGATGGATTTGTAGGTAATGTAGTGTTGAAGGTGAGTGAAAGCCTGGCTGAGAGCTTGAGCGCATTGCTTAAACGGGAAATGGGAGAGAACTTTATTACCAGACTAGGTGCTTTATTTAGTAAATCAGCCCTGATGGCCATGAAAAAAGAGATGGATTACAGTGAATATGGCGGTGCGCCTCTTTTAGGAATAGATGGTATTTGCATTATCGGCCATGGTTCCTCATCCGCCAAAGCAATTAAGAACGCCATTAGAGTAGCTGGAGAAGCTATTGACCAGAAGGTAAATCAGCATATCATCGATTCAATGAACAAACCTGCATTATAAACCTATGCTCAATGTTGCTTATATTTTTCCCGGTCAGGGCGCCCAATATGTAGGAATGGGTGAGGATTTTTACCGTAGCTATCCAGAGGCAAAAGAGGTCTTTGAGTGTGCAGATAGAGTCCTGGGCTTTAAATTAAGCGAACTTATATTTAAAGGAACGCTGGAAGAACTGACCCTGACCGTTAATTGCCAG
>JAMXCY010000036.1 GCA_024543015.1 Candidatus Omnitrophota bacterium
AAATAAAGACAAAAACCTCAAATGCTGCTTGGTCCCATATAAACTTATCGACAATTAGATTTATTACATCTTTATCTAACTCTTTCCAATATTTCGCAGCTTTAAACCATCTAATCTTTTCTTCTTTTGTTTTACATTTATAAAATGGTTTTTTTAACAAGTTAAACACGCGTAATCTCCTGCTTTGCTAACTCAATTTACTATAACTTATTGTCTAAAATTCCGTGGACACAATACTTAATTACTTCAAAATAGAACCGTCCCCTTTTTTCTTTTTCGTAATCAGTCCATTCTCTTTTTTAGTGATTTCATAAGTCAGATTATAAAAATATCTATTTGCGCTTTTTTATCTCACTTCCAGAATATCAAAATAATATATTCTTTCTGAAGATAGTTCCTGAAGTGTTCTGCTTCTGCAATAATAAGTAAATTTGCCACTCTTATTGTCTGTATACCTAACTGTTATTGCCACCTCTATATCGGGAGGATCTTTCTCAGCATAAGCTCCTATCTCAGGACCATATATTTGTAAAAACCCCATTTTAGGAGTTAGTGTATAAGTTTCTGGTTTCTTACCAACAATCCTGCTCCATTCATCCGGAGGTGTTATTCTTCTTGCATTAGCGCCCATATCTTTTATGTCCCACTCTATGGATATGTTATTAGCAATCTGATTTCCTTTATTCTCAAACACAATTTGAAAAACAGCATGTGGAGAACTTGGATATGACGGATCGGTAAATTGAATCTGTACTTGTCTTGGAACTCCAATTATTATTGGTTGATCTTTCGATGTCTTATTTAAATATTCTTTAATTTTAGATTCTTCCTCTATCGGCAAAGGAAGCCTAGGCTGTAACGACTTATCTACTATAGGTGTAGGCTTTGATATTTTTGGTCTTTCAATTTCAAATATTATATATTGCTTATATCCCCAATAACCCAATAAAAAATAACCAAGTAAAAGCACAATTCTAACCCTTATTGGATATCTTTTAGTCAATAAAGTGTGAATAAGAACGGCTATTAAGATTGTGCTTGATGCTATTACAAATGTTAACCATAGCGTCATTTCTATACCCTTCCTAGGAATCTAAAACCCATTCCACGTATTAATACGTAAAATGCAATTCCCTGAAATATGATAAAATAACAAATATACGCCATAACTTCACGAATTCCTCTTCGTGTATTTATATATAGATACCTTGAGATGGTAGCACTTAATACTACAAAACAGAGTTGTACAATAACTACTTGAATTATATAGGTATGTGGGAATTTATTAACCTGAACGTAATAAAAATTAATAGTAAACCATAGGACTTGTAAAGTTAGCGGAAAGTCTTTAAGGAAAAAATCTTTAAAACCCTGCCATACATTAAGCCTAACTATAAGCTGAAATACAAAAAACAAAAAAGGAACAATAAAAAGTTCATTAGATTTTACTAAATTATATAGCTCGACAAGTTTATTCATACTAAAATGTATACTTGATTTTTTATGTCATCCCACTAAAAATTCTAGGGACGCAATACTTAATTACTTTAAAATAGAAGCACCTTGTTTTGCCTGCAATGTCCCCAAATATGTATTAACTTCAACAAAATCAAGGATTTAAAATACGGTGCCTGGCACTGTTACATTAAGCTTCTTTATTGCTTGCTCTAACATCTACATCTCCTTGTCTCTACTCCAGGTATAATTATACTCCTAAAACCAAACAGCCTCAAGGATTATCTTGAGGCTGCAAGTAACACCTAACAAATAGGATGTGTTCTTATTTATCAAAAAACTATCTTTATTCCACCACCTACAAAAAAATGGTCCAATTCAATATCTGCTGTTGTTGTGTACCCAGTTACGCTGGCCTCTGATTCCACTTCAGACCATAAATAACCTAATTTGGCATAAAGAGCCGTATTGTCGGCAATAAAAATATCTACACCAGCACCTATTTGGTAAGCAAAACCAGTACCTACATCAAGACTAACACCCAAGTCTTTAACCCATTGCTCTTCTTCATAATCGGCAAATATTACGCCTAAACCACCATAAATGAATGGATTAAACTTGCCTTCAGGATAACGTACTTTAAGATTGACCATTAAAGGAACAAAGCTAGCTTCTCCGAACTTTAGGCTCTCCAGCTCATCATCCATTTGCGCATAACCTATTTCTACTTCACCGGCTAAATTTGAGGTAAAATTATATTCTAATGATCCTGCATAGAAGAGTGTTTCATCTGTATCGTCATCACTAGGAAATAAACCCATTATCTCCGCATTGATGCCCCACTTTCCTGCTAAATCTTCCGCCACAGCAAATGAAGTTACTGCAAAGAATAAAACTAAAGTCAATAATAGTATTTTTTTCATCTTTTCTCCCTTTTTTGAAAATTAATCAATAAAATTTATATCTACTCTGTCTAGAGCTTATCCAATATGTTTTTCCACCCCCTCTCTACTGCGCTCTCATTCTTGTCTCTATAAGTAGCTTTATTTTAACACTGTAAGTTTACGGTGTCAAGAATAAGATTTTTTTGAGAGAATAGTATTATGGAAAAGGTTACTATCAGATTTGCCAGAAGATTAAGGCAATTACGCAGGAAAAGGAAGCTAACCCAGGAAGAACTTGCTTGTTTGGCAGGTATTGATTATAAACATCTGCAGCGATTAGAAAGTAAAAACCCCTCGGCTTCAACATTAGCCACTTTAGAAAAGCTTGCTAAAGCCTTCAAAATGCCCCTTTCTAAGTTTCTTAATTTTTAATATATACCGTTTACCTTTTCAAGGGGATACTTTCCCGATTGAGTTGGGAAGCGATCTCAAGTACACAATATTCTACAAACCTAATAGGCTTATATTTTCAAAAGATTTTCCAATTTTTTCATATATATTGTAGTAGCCTTCATCTCCAATTTCAATTCGTTTAGATTCATAATCAACAACGCGGGCATTCTCGTCAATGACTACTACGCCAACATCAAATGATTTTCTTTGGGGACTCAACCAAGCAATCTGCCGACCCTTATATTTGAACCCCACGTAATTCTGTGTTGTATACTCCTTAATTCCTTTCCCAATATTCTTTATCTTTTCAATTGCCTCGTCAAAAAGAGGCTTAAGAGTATCCTTAGTCATATACTCTCTTAAATTTTGAATTGTTACTGGTTTAGATGGGATTTCTTCTATTTTCGGCAAAGATACAGGATGGTAACATATTCCATGTTTTTTATTAGGCGTCAACAATGTCGTATATTCATAGAGTTCTACATCTGGAACAATTAAAGTACTAAGTCTTCGAATGTCATCTGACAGCTTCTCTGCAATAAGTAACATACGAGGGTGCTTGGTGGGATCTATTTCTTTATCTGAAAATACTTTTGCAATCACGTACCTTTGTTTATCTATTACGCTGTAGTATCTTAGAGCTTGAAATAAGATATTCTCATCTTCTTGAAGTTTCACTTCAATAATTACAAGTCGCCCACCACTATCCATACATAAAAAATCGGGTACTCCCTTCTCCATGCCAAACTCGTATTTAAGAAGCTCTAATCCTTCTTCTAAAGCATCTAGCTCTTTTTCAATTATCGCATGGAGCTCTTTCTCATTATTAAGCTTAACTTTTTTCAGTGTTGCCATCCTATTTTCCTTTTATTAAATCCATCGTAATTCTGGTCAGAATTCTGAAGACACAATACTTAATCACTTTAAAATGGAACCGTCCCTTTTTTTAATTTTCCTTGTCGGAAAATATACAACAAAGGCACTACGCTCGTCCCTAAAGGGACTTCCTTCGGTCGCTAAACCGCTTGTTGCGGTTTTATACGCTCGCTTTAGTGCCACCAATTTTTTCCTTGTCGGAAAAAATTGGTGGAGGTGGCGAGATTCGAACTCGCGTCCCTGAGTCCCGTAGCAAGAGCCTCTACATGTTTAGTTTATTTTTTAGGTTCTCTCACTCAACTCCAATAAACAGGATTTGAGAGAGAAAAGCTTTCTTTAGTTTCGTCCGGTATCCCAAAAGCGAGAATACCAGACTATCCTACTTCACGACTCCTTTAGCCCCGTAGGCCTGACTAAAGGAGGCCTCAACTTTTATTAGTTGAGGACTGTTACGCCAGCAGGAATCCCAGCAAGCTGAAATCCCGCTACTCTATTCGAGTTTGCGTTTATATGTTCAGGTGTTTAAGGAGGCCTCCTGAAACCTCCACATGCCACTCCCGCCTCGATCTACCCAGATCGAAACCTTTCACCCCCATTAACGATTTTTGAATCTTAAGGCACGCTGCATCTCTCTGGATGCTTCACGTTTCTTTATCGCATCTCGTTTATCGTAAAACCTCTTTCCCTTGGCTAAAGCCAGTTCTATCTTTATCCGTCCGCGCTTAAGGTAAGCGCTTAAAGGGATCAAGGTAAAGCCTTTGACGGTGGTCTGGCCAATCAGCCTTCTAATCTGACTTTTATGAAGCAGAAGACGCCTGCGTCTTACGGGGTCAACATTGGCAATATTGCCGAATTCATAGGGGCTAATGTGCATATTGTAAAGAAAAATTTCGCCCTCTTCTACCACGGCAAAACTATCCTTTAGATTCGCCTTAGCCTGCCTTAATGACTTAACCTCTGTGCCGACCAGCTCAATTCCCGCTTCGTAGGTCTCTAAAACATGGTAATCTCGCCTGGCCGCCCTATTTGTAGCAACCTTTTTTTCGCTCATTTATAACATTTGAGTATATCATATACGGGTGAAAAAATCAAGATATGCCCTGTTGAGGCTAAGCCTCAACCAAGGATTGACAGGAAGGCGATTTTGGGCTATACTAATTTCACCTATTTTAAGCCGAAGTGGTGGAACTGGCAGACACGCTACGTTCAGGGCGTAGTGAGAGCAATCTCATCGGGGTTCGAATCCCCGCTTCGGCACCATTCTTCTTCGCTCTTCAAACAGACCAACCATCGTCTCCACCCAGATATTTTCACCATCCGTAGAGATAATTACCGCCCCGCTATCGCCGGTCTTGTAGATCTGGGCGCCTACTTTCTGTAACCTCTTTAGCGTCTCTTTTGCCGGAAACTCAAAGCGATTATTCTTACTTACGCTGATTACCGCCACTTGTGGCGAAACAGCCTGAAATAAATAATCTTCTCCCCTGCCTTCATTACTACCGTGATGGGGCACTTTGATTACTGTGGATTTCCACATCTGGCTATAAGGTAAAAACTGATTCATCGCCTCTTTTTGAATATCACCGCAAAAGAGAAAACTGACCTCTTTATAGACCAATTTTAAGACTACGGAGTTGTTATTCGTATTGGCCTGGCTTGTTGCCAGAAGCGGACTGGGCGGATGAAGAACGAATAATTTTACCTGTGGAAATCCAAAAATCTCATTTCCCGCTTTTACTACCTGATAATTGGCTGCTGTCTTCGCCACTTCTTTAGTATAATTATTGTAACTAGTGGAGTCTTTGGACATTCCGTTATCAAAGGCATAATTCACCCTTACATTTTTCAACACGCTGGCTAAACCACCCACATGGTCTGTGTCGGGATGACTAAGGACTACGGCATCAACTTCGCCTATGCCTTTATTCCACAAGAAAGGCAAGATTACCCACCTGCCGGCATCAGTTTCACCTGCGGGTCCAGCATCAACCAACATCGTGCCTCCTGAATAAGGAAACTCGATAAATACGGCATCGCCTAAACCCACATCCAAAAAAGTTACCCTTAACTTATCAGAGGGGGTTTCGAATAAAGGCCTCCAGATTAAAAAGTTGGCCGTTAGGCTTAAAACTATTGCTAATTTCCCTAAAGATATATTGAGCTTTCTATAATTGAAGATAAAAAGAAGCAATAGATAATAGCCGCAGAAGAAGAAAACTGAAGGTTTGGGGCAATGAAAGAAACCCAGCGGTATTTTAGAGATAAATAGAGCCAGGCTTTTTAAACCGAGCAAAGTAAGCCAACAACTCTGGGCGAAGATGGCGCCCAAAGGCGCCCAAAGATAAGCGAAAAATAAAAAGCAAATTCCTACGCTTACCACCAGAAAAAGACAAGGGATAACCAGCAGATTAGCCAGAATAGCTACTGGTGTTACAATATTAAAATAAAAGGCTGTTAATGGAGCAATGCCTATACCTGCTGCCAGAGATACCGAGAAGGCCTTGATTAAATAACGCACAAAACCCGAACGCGCAGGAAAGAAGCTCTCAATTTTTGGCGCAAAGTAGACAATAGAAATTACGCTTAAAAAAGAAAGTTGAAACCCGGAATCAAAAAGGTATTCTGGATGAAAGATTAAGATAATCAGCGCCGCCAGACCAAGGGAATTATAGATCTTTATCTCTCTGTTGATTACAAAGCCCAGCAAAACAATCACCGCCATAATCGTCGCTCTGGTTACCGAAGCCCGTCCCCCGCTGAGCAGGGCATAACCAATTAGAATAAAGATGGTCAGGATAAAGTTTAAGCTGCGCCCAAGGCGTAAAAACCTAAACAGGGTAACTAAAATCAGGGCAATCAAACCCACATGCAAACCGCTGATAGCTAAGATGTGAATTGTGCCGGTATTAATGAACAAATCTTTCAGGTCCTGGGAGAGCCCGGAGCGTTCCCCTAAAAGAATAGCGGATAAAAGTCCGGCCTGTTCAGGTTCAAGGTATTGATGAACAATTCCCTGCAATCTCTGTTTAAATGTAAAGACTTTTTCGCTAAAAGATCTGCGAGAAGACACCAGCTTAAAGGCATCTTTTTCCTTTACCTTTAACAAGCCGAAAATATTATGATTAGCCAGATACCTGCGGTAATTAAATCCTCCGGGATTACGCAGGCCCGCTGGGCTGACCAAAGAACCTTGCAGGAGCAATTCATCCCCATACTGCACCCCTCTTTCCCCATAAAGGCTCGCCTTGACCGATCCTTCAACAGCCTGCCATTTGTCTTGCATCTTTAAATCGCGGGTTCTAAAAGTAAAGACTGCCTCTTGGGAACCATAATATGTCCGGGAGACTTCCGGATTAGAAACAACTTTTCCTCTGATATAGACATTTTGGGAATTATCGGAAACAAAATGCAAGATATGATTGGCAGGATAGGTTTGGGAATTTTGAAGATGGAGAAATCCGGCAAGAAACACAGCCAGACCTAAAGAAAGTGAAAATAAAGCCTGCCTTCTTAGGCTAACTAAGGCACTAAGCAAGAATAAAACGCAGCTTATATAGACAAAAAATAAAGGGATCTGGACTGCTAAACTTGCCCATATCCCTAAACAGAAGCAAATACAAACTAGTGCCAAGGGGCTATTCTTCATCGCACTTCAAATTATACCCCTTAAAACAACAAATCCCAAGTAAAATGTCACCTGGGATATATCTCCATTCTATCGCGAAGGTTTTAATTCAATATCGCGATAGCGAACCGTCTCACCAGGACGAACAGTAATATTCGGTTTTTCACTTAGCTGACGAAACCAACCCGTTGTCCCTGGCGCCGACCAGTAAATATCATATGCTCCTACAGGTACGTTTCTAAATTCATATTTTCCAGATTCATCGCTTGTTGTCTCAAAGACTAAATCTTCCGGGCGCTTATCTTTAGGCCCGAAAAGGCTGGAAACTACATTTTGTTGAGAAGAGACATTGGCAACCTTAAGCTTTACCCCGGCCAGGGGCAAACCCCGCTTTACTACCCGGCCGACTATCTTGCCGCCATCTTTCCAGGATGTTATCCCAACAGGCCTTCCTTCTTCTCCAGTATATTCCAGCTCTTTTTGTAGAGCACGAGCTGAATCGTATTCATCACCTGTGTAATCCTCAGGGAGAACAATCCTCTCTTTGGGCAGATAAATAGTAATATAATCTTCTGTGTCTTCCCAAAGAATTTTTTTTCCCCGCCAAAGTTTTATCTCATCTGGCCGCTTCTTTTTAATAATCTCAATTTCATCCTTATGGACTTTGATTATGTAAGAGTCCAATTTTTGCTCTAATATTTCTAACTCGTGACCATCCATACCTTCAGGCATTTATTTTAAGCGAAGGATTGAACAAGTTCCTGTGTGCGGCAATAATCCCATGGCAAGTCCCAAAAAAATGAGACTAATTCTACATTTTACATTTTGCATTTTATCTTACGCATAGCTATGTAACCCTCTTAAAAGAAAATTTACTCCTAAATAAGTAAAAAGGCAAGAGAAAAATCCTAATATTGCGATCCAAGAAAGCTTTCTTTCTGAGCAATTCCCAGATAACCAGCCCTGTAGATAACTGGCGTAGATTAACCAG
>JAMXCY010000037.1 GCA_024543015.1 Candidatus Omnitrophota bacterium
TACAGAGACGTGCTTAATGATGCGCGTTTTTTAAGAGGAAAAGTATTTACTGATTTCGTAGATATATTGATTTCCGAAAGGCAAAAAGACACAGAAAAGAAAGTGAGGTAACATAATGAGAGTGCTGGGGGTAATAATAGTATTTATTTGCACATTGATCTTCGCGATTATCGGAGCAGCTTTGGTAGCCTTCTCATTTAACCTGTTGACAGTGCAAAACCTGACAGAGTTTTTGGCGGAAACTCTACAATTTGAGAATATCCATTTAATTATTGGCGGCATGGGTCTTTTTCTAATCGTTGCCAGCATCTCTATCGCTCAGATAACTCTGGGAAAAATGTCAAGAGAAAAAACAATTGCCTTTAACAATCCTGATGGCCAGGTCACTGTTTCTCTTTCAGCAATAGAAGACTTTATCAAACGCCTCTCTTTAAGCATGGGGGAAATAAAGGAGTTGCGCAGCAATGTCGTTGCCGGCAAAAAGGGAATAGAGGTTAACTGCCGGGTTAGTCTCTGGGCCGATGTCAACATTCCGGAAACTACCGAAAACACCCAGGCCATAATCAAAAACCGAATACAGGAAATGCTGGGGATTGAAGAGCCGATTGTAGTGCGAATCCACGTGATCAAGATTGTGCATAAAGAAAAGAAACGCTTGAAAAAGAAAGAAAAAGAAGAGTTAGAGGATAAAGCGACCCCTTTTCGGGGAAGTATTGAATACGGAAAGGATTAGAGGAATGGGTAAAAGAATTGCTGTTTTAACGGGGGGAGGAGATTGTCCGGGAATTAATCCTGTAATCAGGGCAGTGGTCAGAAAAGCGCTCAAAGAAGGCTACCAGGTGATCGGTCTTAAAAATGGCTGGAAGGGATTAATTGAAAAGGAGATAATCTGGTTAGACCTTAATTCAGTTTCTGGAATCCTGCCTAAAGGTGGAACCATCCTGGGCACTTCCAGAACAAACCCCTACAAGAGTGAGGAAAATCTTAAAAAAGCCAAAGCCAATTTCAAATCTCTAAAGATCGATGCCTTAATCGCCATTGGGGGCGAGGATACCTTAGGGACAGCCCATAAACTATACAAAGAAGGTTTTAATATCGTCGGCGTACCCAAGACTATCGATAATGATCTTTCGGCCACAGATAGAACATTCGGTTTTGATACTGCGGTAAATATTGCCACTGAGGCCATTGACAGGATCCATACTACCGCAGAATCTCACCATCGCGTCATGGTGGTGGAGGTTATGGGGCGGCATTCCGGTTGGATTGGGCTTGAGGCAGGTATTGCTGGCGGCGCCGATGCAATCTTGCTGCCTGAATTTCCTGTTGGGATTAAAGAGGTCTGCGACTTGATTAAAAAAAGGCATAATCGTGGTAAAACTTTTAGCATTGTGGTTGTAGCCGAAGGGGCAAAGTTTAAACAAGACCAAGAGGTATTACAGGAAGAAGAATTGGACGCCTTCGGCCATGTAAGATTAGGCGGTATCGGTCAACTTCTCGGCAAGGAAATTGAGAAACGTACCGGTTTTGAGACCAGGGTTACGGTATTGGGCCATATCCAACGCGGGGGCACTCCCACCGCCTACGATAGAGTCTTGGGAACCCGTTACGGAGTTAAAGCTGTAGAGTTGGTAATAGAGGGAAAATTTGGCCAGATGACCAGCCTGCAAGGTAATCAGGTTGTTTCTGCTTCGCTGGAAGAGGCAGTGAAAACCTTAAAAACCGTACCTGTTGAACTTTATGAGATTGCCAAAATCTTCTTTGGTTGAAAAACTAAAATGAAAGATAAAATTAAATCTATTTTAAGTGAAAGCATTGCGCTTAAAGAAAAAGTTTGTCGGGACGATTCAGTTGCCTCAATCGCTAAACTTGCGGAATTGGTAATTAGTTGCTTTAAAAATGGTGGTAAGCTAATCCTCTTTGGCAATGGCGGAAGCGCTTCCGACGCGCAACATATTGCGGCAGAATTTGTCGGAAGGTTTATTCAAGAAAGAAAGGCCCTGCCAGCGATAGCCTTAACTTGCAATACTTCCATCCTGACCTGCCTTGGCAATGACTATGGATTTGAACAAATTTTTAGCCGACAAATAGAAGCCTTAGGCAAGGGCAAAGACTTAGTAATTGCCATATCTACCAGCGGAAAATCCCCCAATGTCGTTGCTGCTATATCTAAGGCTAAAAAAATGGGCCTAAAGACCGCTGCGCTTACGGCAGAGGCAGGAGCTAAGTTGGCGCAGATGACAGATGTAGCCGTTTGTGTCCCATCGAAGAATACCGCACGAATTCAGGAAGCCCATATTACTATAGGTCATATTATCTGCGAGTTAACAGAAAGAGCCTTTTTTAAATCCGATGATTAAAGATAAAATAAAAAAAATAAAAGAGCTCAAAAAGATAGTGGTTGCCTCTAAGAAGAGGGGTAAAAGAGTAGTCTTTACTAATGGCTGCTTTGATCTCCTTCATTTAGGCCATATAAAGTATTTAAAACAGGCCAAATCATTGGGGGATAAACTTGTGGTTGCGCTCAATAGCGACGCCTCGGTGCGCAAGCTAAAAGGGAAGAAGCACCCTCTATTTTCTCAACGCGCCAGAGCCAGTTTAGTTGCAGCTTTAGAATGTGTGGATTATGTAATTGTCTTTGGCAAAAGTACACCTCTTGGCCTGATTAAGGCCTTAAGACCGGATGTGCTGGTTAAAGGAAGCGACTGGCGCAAGCGCGATATCGTAGGCAGAGATTTTATTAATTCCTATGGCGGTAAAGTGGTTTGCGCGCGATTTGTAAAAGGTTACTCATCCAGTGCAATAATTTCCAGGATTCAAAAACTTAAGTGAAGAAAGAACTGTTAAGAATTATCGACGCCAACCTAAACCGGGCCCGTGAAGGCTTAAGGGTCTGCGAGGAAATCGTCCGCTTTGTTTTAGAAGACGCTAAATTGACTGCTGAGTTTAAGGCCCTAAGACATCAGGTTTCCCGTAATATTAAGAAATTTCCCGCTATAGCGAAGAGCTTAGTTGAATGCAGACAAGTCCAAACGGATGTAGGCAGAAAAATAGTAAATAAAAGCAGGCGTAAAAACTATAAAGATCTATTTTCTGCCAATATTCAAAGAGTAAAAGAATCGCTCAGAGTTTTAGAAGAGTTCTCCAGTATTTTCAATCGTTCTTTGAATAATAGTTTCGCCCGGTTGCGTTTTCGGGTTTACGGGTTAGAAAAAAAGACCGTTGCGAGACTTTAGGCTATATGTAATTTTAGATGCGGATATCTGTAAAAAAGCCCGCGGCGATATTGTAGAAATTGCTGATCGGGTTATTGCCGGCGGAGCCGATATCTTGCAGCTAAGGGCGAAAGGTCTTCGCGAGCACAAGATTAAAGAAATAAGCTTAAAGATTAAAGGCCTTGCCGAAAAAGCTAAAGCTTTATTTGTACTTAATGATCAAGTTGATTTGGCCGCTACCTTAGATCTAGACGGGGTACATTTAGGCCAAGAAGATTTACCAGTAAAAGAGGCGCGAAAGATATTAGGCGAAGATAAAATAGTTGGTCTCTCTACGCATAGCCTTGAACAAGCTTCTGCAGCACAAAAACAGGAAGTAGATTATATCGGCATCGGGCCGATATTTTCTACCGCGACAAAACCCAACGTAACTCCTATAGGACTGGAAATAATCGTTAAAATTAAAGATAAAATAAAGATTCCCTTTGTGGCCATAGGAGGGATAGGGCTGGATAACCTGGACCAGGTCTTAAGTAATGGCGCACAACGCGTAGCAGTATGTCGAGCTATCATTGAAAGTCCCGACATCCTCAAGGCTGCAAAGGAGTTTAGGCAAAGATTATACCAATGACCCAGTTAGAGCAAGCGAAAAAGAATATAATCACGGCCCAGATGCGCCGGGTGGCCCGGGACGAGGGGGTTGCCCCGGAGTTTGTCCGCGAGAAGATTGCGCAAGGAAAAATAGTTATCCCTTACAACAAAAACCACCGGCCGAAAAAGCTCTGTGGCATCGGGGAAGGTTTAAGCACTAAAGTTAATGCCAATATCGGCACATCCAGCGACTCCTCAAAATTAAACGCCGAATTAAAAAAGGTGAAAATATCAGTTTCGGCCGGGGCGCACACACTGATGGACTTAAGCACTGGCGGAAATATCGCTAAAACTCGTCAGCGTATCTTGCAAAACTGTCCGCTTCCGCTAGGAACAGTGCCAATTTATGAAGCCGCTGTCAAGGCCGTGAAAAAATACGGCTCAATCGCCGAAATGCGCGAAGAGGACATCTTTCAAAGTATTGAGGAACATGCTCAAGACGGGGTAGATTTCTTCACCCTGCATTGCGGCGTAACTACTGAATCCATTGCCCGTTTAAAAGGGGAAAAGAGGATCGCTGATGTAGTTAGTCGCGGGGGGGCTATCCTAATCGAGTGGATACTCAAAAATAAAAAAGAAAATCCTCTCTATCAATACTTTAACCGGGTTTTAGACATTGCCCGCAGATTTGATGTAACTATCAGCTTGGGCGACGGAATGCGTCCCGGGTCCGTGGCTGATGCTACCGACAGAACCCAAATTCAAGAGTTGGTTTTGTTAGGGGAGCTAGCCGAGCGCGCTCAAAAGAGGGGTGTTCAGGTAATGATTGAAGGGCCAGGCCATGTGCCGCTAGACCAGATTCAGGCTAACGTGGTTTTAGAAAAAAGGCTCTGTCACGGTGCTCCTTTTTATGTATTGGGGCCTTTAGTCACTGATATAGCACCCGGCTATGATCATATTACCGCCGCTATCGGTGGGGCAGTGGCTGCAACTCACGGAGCAGACTTTCTCTGCTACGTAACTCGCTCCGAGCATCTTCGCCTTCCCAGTTTAGAAGATGTCAGAGAAGGGGTTGTAGTTACGCGCATAGCCGCTCACGCGGCTGATCTTGCCAAGGGCAGAAAAAAGGCCCTGGATTGGGATATAAGAATATCTGCTGCGCGCAAAAAAAGGGATTGGAAGAAGCAGATTAAGCTGGCCATCGACCCTCAGCGTCCGGCAAAGGTACGTAGACAATCTCGCTCAAACATCACTGATGCCTGTACTATGTGCAGCGAGTATTGTTCGTTAAAATTAATGGAACAGGCCAAGTCTAAACTAAAAGAAAAAGAGTGAGTATTCTAGTTGTGGGCACAGTTGCCTTAGACAGCGTCCAAACCCCATTTGGAAAGACGAAAAATGCCTTAGGGGGTTCGGCAACGTATTTCTCAGTAGCGGCGAGTTTCTTCAGCAAGGTCAAGCTGGTGGCCGTGGTCGGAACGGATTTTCCGCCTAAATTCTTGAATTTCCTGCAATCAAGGAATATAGACACTAAGGGTTTGCAAATAAAGAAGGGTAAGACCTTCAGCTGGACGGGACGATATAGCTATGATTTAAATAACCCGCAAACCCTGAAGACCGAATTAAACCTGCTGGCCGGGTTTCATCCCCGTATACCTTCAGGGTATCAAAATGAAAGAAATGTCTTTTTGGCGAATATAGACCCGCACGTTCAGCTAAGCCTTTTAAAACAGCTAAAAAGCCCTCAATTAGTTGTCGCTGATACAATGAATTACTGGATTGAGCATGAAAAGAAAGCGCTTAAACAGGTGCTTAAAAAAAGTGATATCTTGATCTTAAACGATTCCGAAGCGCGCCAGTTTAGCCAGGAAGCTAATTTAGTCAAGGCCGCCAGGCACCTGCTTAATTTAGGCCCGCGTTTAGTAATAATTAAGCGGGGCGAATACGGTTGTTTGCTCATTTCAAAGACCTTTGCATTTTGTATCCCGGCGTGTCTATTAGAGAAGGTGCTCGACCCCACCGGAGCGGGCGATACCTTCGGGGGTGGTTTTTTGGGCTACCTGGACGGATGCCGCAAGCTCAACGAAGCGTCTTTGAGAAAAGCAATTGTCTACGGCACGATCATGGCCTCTTACGTTGTAGAGAGCTTTAGCTTAAACAGGATGCGCCGGCTAAAGAAAAATGATATCCAGGCCAGGTTTAAGCAATTTCGGCGTTTAACCAGATTTTGAAATTGATGCATATAGTGCGGATGTAGTTCAATGGTAGAACTCCAGCTTCCCAAGCTGGTAGCGGGGGTTCGATTCCCCTCATCCGCTTAATTAGTTCATTGTTCGTAGTTCATAGTTCGTAGAATAAAAACAAATGAAAGTAGATATATTTTCTAAAATCTCAAAAAAAGTTTTACTCGTTACGAGTTACTGGTTACTAGTTACTAGCTTAATTGGTTGCGCTACTGTTTCTCTAAGACCTCCCGCACTGCCTAAAGGAATAGCGGGGATATACCATCGGGTTCAAAAGGGACAAACCCTCTGGAGAATAGCCAAGACTTATGGCGTCGAGATGGAGAAGATTTCCCGGATTAATCGTCTTGCCGATACTTCGCGAATTTATACAGGGCAACTCATCTTTATTCCCAACGCTAGCGAAAGGCTAGAAAATCTAACCCTAAAGACAGACTTTAAAGATAGGGGCGGTGATTTCATCTGGCCTCTAAAGGGGAAAGTCGGCTCTTTCTTTGGAATGAAAAAAGACGGGGTTAAAAGCGAAGGTATCTCTATTCAAACCAAAAAGGGCGTTTCTGTTTCAGCGGCCCGCTCAGGAAAAGTTGCTTTTTGTAGCGAAGGGTTAAAAGGCTACGGAAAAACAATTATTATTGACCACCTTGATGGGTATTCCACAGTTTATGCGCAAAATGCAAAGATTCTGGTCAAGCTAAATCAGCTGGTAAAGCAAGGCCAAGTCATTGCCCGCTCAGGCGCAAGCGGCCGAGTGAATACCCCTGAACTTTATTTCGAAATCAGAAAAAGACACAAACCGCAAAACCCTTTTTTCTATTTACCTTGATCTGTTATGTTTAGTGATCCTGTTGTCGGCGATAAGTTCTTCGGAAGGACCGATATTATCGGTTTGCTTTCCAAAAGGGTTAACGGCCTGAGAGATGGATACCGACAGAATCTTGCTTTTCTAGGCCCCAAGCTAATCGGCAAATCTTCACTTATCTTACAGTTTTTCTCCGGTTTTAACCAGCCTAAAATTTTACCTATTTATATCGACTTAAGACCGAAGACCTTCAGTCATTTTATCCATAAATTCTTCGGCGCGCTTCTTTATCATTATCTTAAAAATAAAAATGCAAGCGTCAGCGAAGATTTGGATTCTCTTAAGAAAAGTGCCGAAAAATATATTCCTAAAACAATAGAAGTTATCCGGATGGCAGAAATTAGTATGAAAAATGCGCAATTTGATCAGGCCTACGAAACCCTACTCGTCGTAACAGCTGTTTTAAAACAGGAAAGCGGTATTTCCTGCATAGTCGTCTTAGACGAATTTCACCTTTTGGACACTTACAGAATCAAAAATCCCTTCTCGAGGCTAGCCAAAGAAATCATCATCCAAAGAGATACCATGTACATACTAATTAGCTCACAAGTCAGTTACGCCAGAAAGATTATGGCTAATGAGCTTTCTCTTTTATTTGGCAATTTTGAAATTATCCGTTTTGAACCTTTTGACTACTTTACCTCCTGCAAATTCCTAGAAAAGCGCTTTCAGGACATTGGTCTGCCCAAAAATCTAAAGGATTTTCTCATCGCCTTTAGTGAAGGGTACCCATTTTATCTAGATATATTGAGTGATAAGCTAAGAGAAAAGGCTAAAGAGCTTAATCACTCACAGATATCCTCAAGCCTGATTGGTCAGGCCTTCAATTCTTTGATTTATGACTCCAAGGGAATCCTTAATCAATATTTTGGCAATCTGCTCAGTCACAGCCTTAACGGTGCAGATTACTCAAGCTTTTTACCTGTCTTACTCTCTGCGGCCCAAAAGGGGAGTCAGATTCGCAACATCTCCATAGCTACAAAACGCCAACCTAAAATTATCGCCAAACAAATTAACTACCTCCTGGATAAAGATTTATTAACTAAGGTGGGTGTGTTTTATAGAATTCAGGATAAAATCTTCAGTTTCTGGTTAAGGTCGGTCTATCAGAGAAAAAATCTGTCTCTGACTACGGATCCGGCCGGTGAATCAGAAGACTTCTCTAAAGAAATAGAACAGGAGGTGCTCTTATTCTCTCAAGAAGCCAAAAAAAGATTGACGGAAAAAGTGATTGAGTTGTTTAAATCCTTTAAGAATGAAATGATCGTGCTGCAAAATAAATCTTTTAAATTCTGGGTCTT
>JAMXCY010000003.1 GCA_024543015.1 Candidatus Omnitrophota bacterium
AGGAGCTTAACAAATGGGGTGTGATCCACAGACCAGCCAAGAAAGTGTCCCCTCCAATAAGGCTTAGCCCCACAGGTGCTAAGACACAGAAAAAAGGTAAAAAAGACAAAAAGAAACAAAAAGGGGAAGCAGAGAAAGCTGATAAGCGAGTACCTATCCCGCGCACACGGAAGGTATACATACCTCGAACACGTCAATTCAGCGACCGCCGGCGAAAAAAACCGAAAAGTCCCCGGAACTCTAGGGCTACCCGTAATAATAATAGCGTTTTCCGAGCCAATCAGGAAAGTGTTCCAGACTCAAGCGGGAAAGTGCCCCCTGAAGATAGCGCAGGCAGAAAACACAATCAGAAGAAGATAAGTTTTAGCGTTAAAAAATCACCACAAAATCCCATTCTTGAACCGATTAAAGGGCCAGGGCACGAATGGGAAAGCGCCCACGTATTCCATCCAGCTGCGTTCTACTGGGAAGGTAAATATTACCTGTTGTATAGAGCCCGCGGTGAGGATGGTGTTGATCGGCTTGGCTTGGCCATCAGTGAAAACGGCGCGGACATTACCGAGAGACTAAAGAGCTGGATTTTAGGGCCCGACGATGAAAAGCTACTCGGAGAGATAAGCTCTGAGGACCCCAGAGCTGTCATAATCGGGGATAGGCTATATGTTACCTATACAGCCGTGATCGATAAACTGATGGATAAAGATAAAGGGACGGTAAACCTTAAACCGGTGATTGCCAGTATGCCCATTGCCCAGTTTATAGAGAATGCAAAGAAGCTAAAGACTGCTCAATGGATATGGGAAAAAACCCCGGCTTTTGAAAACAAGCGGATACTCAATAAAAACCTTGTTCTTTTTCCGAGGGCCATTGGAGGGAAATTCTTCAGCCTGCACCGTCAGTCTTTCGAAGATAAAGATAAGCACTGGACATACAACGGAATACAGATTGCTTATGCTGATCAGGTCACTGGTCCCTATTCTGGTACGAAAGAAATCATCAGGCCACGAAAGGGTAAATGGGACAGCCACCATATTGGCTCAGCCGCACCACCCATAGAGACTGAAGATGGCTGGTTGCTGTTCTATCATGGTTCTGATGGCTCCGGTTCCAATGGGGTTGGTGTTTATCGAGTTGGTTATGTCCTTCTTGATAAGGATAATCCCACAGTTGTTCTTGAGAGATCTGAAGAGGCGCTCTTTGAGCCCAGCGAAGATTATGAGACCACGGGCAGACCTGGTGAAAAGGTTTGGGTTCCGAATGTGGTCTTTCCATGCGGGGCGGTGATAAAAGGAGGCGGGAATATTCTAAAATCAGGAGATACGATTTTTGTCTACTACGGAGCAGCAGACCACAGCGTTGCCCAACTGGAGCTTACCTATCAAAGAGGAGAAGAGAGTGGTAACGTTTTCCGAAGGAAAAATCCTGGATCTGCTAATTCTTATTCTCCCAACACTTCTTTCGGAGGAGGCAATTTATTACTCCGTCACCATCAGGCAGATTTGGTTATTCAGGCTTTTCCTAAGAAGATAATCAAGCTAGGTAGTGGCTATAAAAAGAAAGCCTGGCATGAGGATTTACCGCTAGATTTAGATTCAGAAAATGCGATGAAAATACAACAGGCAACTGAAGCCCTAAAGCAGCTGGGGTCTGGTAATAAAAAGATACTTTCCAGGGCCCTTAGATTTGAGGAAGAAACTACAGTAGTAGAAGTAGATCTGCCGAGCCATTTTCTGAATTACGGAAGGCAGGCAACTGGCGAAGTTTACTATCAGATAGCCCATATTGGCAAGGAAGGCAAAATAATTTATGTTTCAGCAATGTTCTTGGAAGATACAGAAGATTCTAGATATATAGCTGCGCTTATGTATTGTGATCAGATGGTCATAGAAGACTATGCGCCGATTCTGGCCAGAGGCGAAATAGTTACTTATCAAGATGTTCAACAGGCGCATGAGCGGGCTATGCAGGTAGATCCTTTCGGGGTTTATGAAGAGATAGATAGAAGATCTAGGCTGATGATGGCTGCAACTGATATGTTTACCCTTGGCTTGGCACGGCAGCAGAGAAAAGCTCTTAGAGATGAAATTGCCCAAAAAGAAAGCCACTTAGAAAAAATTAGAAGTACAGCTACAGTATCTAGGGAAGATTTGCCTGAACTGATGCTTATCCTTGATGCTATAGCCAGATTACACATTCGTCTAGCTTCTCTTTATGACCTGGAAGAGGATGCTCACCGAAAAGCAGTCGAGCATTACAAATTAAGCATAGCTACATTAAAAGCTATTGAAGAGGATGCAGAGGTTAATGTTGGTGGCTACCTTCCTGTTCAAATTCACATGAGGATTTTGTTTATTTTGGCCAGACAGAAAATGTTAATTCGCTTAAAAGACGAGTTTCAAAAATTCAGCCGTTTGGAGATCGGCCGATACGTTTCTGCGCCAGAAAGAGAAACCTTAGATGCGTTTATGGAGCATAATTTTTACCATGTAAGAAAGGCAGTTATAGAGATTTTAAGGCATCATTGGGAAGAAGGCTATAGAGATAACAAACCTGGCGGAGAGCTAGTTAACATACGTAAGACTATAAGATTTATCAAAAGATCTCAATATATCCCCAAGCGGGATACTTCACAGAAGGCGGATGGCGGAGAAAATATACAGATGCGGCGGTTCCTGAAACTCCAGATTTCCCTTTTTGTGCGGGACTTGTTAGCGACAGAAGCCTATAAAAATGGCAAAGTTGTTCTTGGCTCTGATTTTGATTTTCAAAACGCAGAAAAGAGACAAGCCTTTGTTGAGAGAACGCCTATTCAGCTAACCTGGCTGAAGGAAACAGTTACTGCGGATGATTTTAATACGCCAATTCAGTTTTGCGGCGTTTCAGTAGACCCCAAGGATAAAAGGATAAAGATTATGGGATATGCCTTGGATAATCTTGGCTTACGTTTTAACCCAGACAGCAAGGGTATTCGTCCAAGCCCTATAGTAGAGATTGCTATCGCGCAGATCAAAGATTTGAATGATAACGATAGCCCTAATCAGTTGAATGGATTAATCCGTGATTACCAAGATTTTTTCTTTGGCAAGATTAATCTCGAAGAGTCAGATGAACCTAGAACAAGAGACGTTTTCCAAGCTGAAGCGGAAGAAGGCGAGAATCAGCCTCGAACCGGTGGAAGGGCTCCTAGGCGAGGCAGAGGTGGTCCGGATAAAGGCAGAAACCTTTTTAGCGCTCCGCGTTTGATTCCCGATGCCGAGTTAGACCCCTTGACCGCGGCAATGCAGGAGGCAGAGAGCACGAATGATGTCAGAGCCGCATTTGGCCCATCCGTCAGATTCTTGGCGAAAGAAACACGAAGCGCATCAGGAGCAGATGATTCAGAGCCCGAGCGCCCCTCGCTGGCGTCAAGGCGATACAAAGATGCAGAGAAAATTCGCTTAATTCAAGAAGCTGCCGCAAGGGTTAGAGAGAGAAAGCCAAAGGTATATGTAGAGGATATAGCAGCAGATCCAGAATGTCCTTTAAATAAAAGTCAGATTTATAAACTTCTTGGGAAACTGAACGACGAGAGTCCTGGCAAAGCGAAAGAAGTGTTAGGTCTGGAAGTTAAAACCCATTCTCTGCATCACCAGAGGGGGGTTGAAGAAAGGATTGTAGAGCGTCTGAGTAAATTAAATGAGGCTATGGACCCTCTTCTTAAAGATAATCCCGGAACGATAATTACCGAGCCTCTTCTGGCACGTGAAATCGGAATTGATCATACTACATTGAATAACTGGTTGAAACGTCACGAAGACGATCCTCGAGTACAAGCGTTTAAGAAAAGAATGTTGCGAACAACCATGTATGGTCGTATATGTTGGGTGGTAGCACAATTGATTGTTTGCGGCAAAAGAGTTACCGAAGATACAGTAAAAAATAGTCTTAAGCAAGGAGGAATTACTAGCAAGCATTATGCCACTTGGAAATTCAAGAATAGATTTGATCTTAAACAGTATTTATTAGATTTAAAAGAGCATCCTCTCACTGAAATAGAGAATATAGTTGATGCAGCTATAGATTACGGGGTTGGATATGAGAGGCTTTGGGAATGGTGGAGTAAGCGGATAAACTCTTTGACTAAAGACGTAACCCAAATACATGATTTTATGACTGAACATGAGACGCAGATTCAAAGAATAGCGCATAAGATAAAAAGCCTTAAAGAATTAGGGGACTTCCCCCAATCTGAAGCGGAGGGTGTCCCGGATGCAAAGGGGACAGTGTCCCCGAGGAAAGATAGCGAAAATGAATAACCGGACAGGTCGGGAAAAGGAGGGGATAAGGTTGAATGCACAGGCCCGTGGCACCTTATTCTTCCCCCGACTTGTCCGACTGTGGAAGCTAAGCCTCAACAGAAAAAAGATAGATTATTAAGTGGGAAAATAGTATAATAAAATGAAAGGGGGTGGAAAAAATGCCTGACTCTGAAGTGGGGAAAGAACGGCGAGTTTTTGAGCGGGTGTTGGCTAGGTGCCCGGTGAAAGTTAAGATCGAAGAAGAAAGAGAGTTGATTGAGGGCTCATCTAAAGATTTAAGCGATGGCGGCCTGGGCCTTTTTACGCACTCAAGGATTGGACAGGATACACATCTAGAGATGTGGATTAAGATTGCTGCGCAATTAAAACCACTGCACATTGGCGGCAAGGTTGCCTGGGCACAAAAGAGACGCCCGGACCTATGGCGTGCAGGGGTTTGTTTTGACGAGATGGCTTTTATTAAAATCGTCAAAATACTGGTTGGAAAAAGTTTAAATTGAAAGGCAGGTGAATAGTTAAAATGTATAAGAATGAACGCAGGATGTTTGACCGTTTTATGGTTGATTTTTCCGCCGAAATCAAAACAGTTGAGGCGCAGGAAAACAGCTATGGGCAATGCCACGACGTTAGCGCCACCGGTATGGGTTTATTTACTGAAGACAAACTCATTCCCAACACAAAGCTGGAATTATGGCTGGGAGTGCCCAATGGACACCCTCCGTTTCACGGTTCGGCCCGGGTTATCTGGTCCAAACAGGTGCAGGAAGATAAATGGCGCTCGGGACTGGAGTTTGAAAAGGTAGACTTTATGAGCATCCGAAGAATCTTTACTACCTTAGGCCAAAAAGCATAGGCTTTTGCTATAACTGCTTGACAGATAAGGGGTATTATGCTATCTTGTGGTAATACTTAAGATGTTATTTAACTCTTTAAGAAAGGAGAAAGGCATTGTCGAAAGCGCGCTTATTTAGTCTGTTAATAGTCAGCCTTATAATGGGGGTAATAGGCTGTACCAGAGCCCCTAAGGCTAAAACCGACGTAGTGATTTGGCACTGGATGACGGACCGTAAAAAGGCCTTTAATGAATTAGCCAAAAAATATGAGGACCAAACAGGCTTGAGAGTCGAATTTAAATTATTCGCTCCCTCGGACATCTATAGCCAGAAGGTGCGCGCGGCAACGCAAGCCGGTACTTTACCGGATATATTTGGAATCCTTGGCGAGAAAAGAGACTTCGCTATTTTTATTAAGGCGGGGCATGTGCTCAATCTTAAAGCAGCAATGCGCGCTAAAGATTCCCAGTGGAAGAATAAATTCTTCTCCAAGGCGCTGATCGTTAATGAGTTTAAACGCGGCAATGAATTTGATGTGCCGTCGGGAATTTATGGCGTACCCATTGATGTCAGCAACATCCAGATGCTTTATAATAAGGATTTATTTAAAAAGGCCGGTCTTGATCCGGAGAAGCCCCCTCAAACATTTGAGGAGTTTCTGGCTGCGGCAGCTAAATTAAAAACAGCCGGCATTCAAGGATTGGTTTCCGGTTGGGCAGAGGTTTGGATGATTGATTGCCTGGCCTCCAACTTTGCCTTTAATATTATGGGTGAGAAAAAGGTGATGAACACCTTCCGCGGTGAGGTGCCTTACACCGACCCCGACTGGATTCGCGTATTTAGTTTATTTAAAGAGATGGCCGATAACGGTGTCTTAGCTGGCGGCATTATTTCAATGAACAATAAAGACGCCGAACAAAATTTTGCTAACCAGCGTTATGCCTTTACCTTTAACGGCTCCTGGTGCGTCAATGTTTATCAAGGGATGAACCCCAACTTAAATTACGGGGTGATGTTTGTGCCTCGTGTCTCCGAGCGTCATCCCATGCTAATCTGGGGCGGTGCCGGTTCTTCTTTTATGGTTAATGCCAACTCCGAAAACAAAGACAAAGCTGTTGCATTCTTAAAATGGCTTACTGATACCGAGCAACAGGCGTATCTGGCCCAAGCCACAAATAATCTACCGGCCAATAAACTTAGTGTAGCCAATATCAGTCCCATTCTCTCTCAGTTTGCCGAAAGTATGGAAAACACCACTCATCCGAATATCTGGAGTGCGCATGAGAAAAGCCCCGTGGTGGAGGCCTATACTGTGGGTATCCAACAAATAATCTTAGGCACCAGAACTCCCGAACAAGTTGCCCGGGAGGTTCAGGAAGTAAAGATAAGGGAAATGGCTAAAGATTAGATGAAGCTTAAATCAACTTTAGAAAATTACTTATTCATTTTACCGGCAGTAGCAATCTTTTCGATATTCTATATCTATCCTTTTTACGCCACCTTTAATCTGGGCCTGCGATCTTGGGATGGGGTTTCTGCGGTAAGTCAGTTTGTGGGTTTGCGCAATTTCAAAGAGATTATTTTTCAAAGCCGGTTCTGGTGGCCTTCCATAGGGCATGCGGCTTACATAACCTTGATTGCCCTCACGCTTCAAAATGCCTTGGCCCTAGCTCTAGCCATGGCTTGCGACCGCCAGATAAAATTAGGAAACTTTTATCGTTTAATCTTTTTTATCCCGCCGGTATTGTCGGAAGTTGTCGTGGGTTTGGTTTGGAAATGGATTTATAACGGCGACTACGGTTTGCTTAATCACTGGTTAACCAATTTAGGCCTGGCCCATCTTGCTCGCGCTTGGCTATCGGACCCCCAGACTGCTTTGACCTGCGTAGCTATTATTCATTCCTGGAAAGGCTTTGGTTGGGGCTTTATCATTTTGTTGGCCGGTTTGCAAACTATTCCCCGACAATTATATGAAGCCTCCCGAGTTGACGGAGCCAATGGCTGGCAGAGGTTCTGGCATGTAACTATTCCTTTGATGATCCCTGTATTTGTCTTGGTTTCAATTTTAACAATTCTTGGTTCGATGCAGGCCTTTGTTTTGGTCTTGACTATGACCGGGGGAAGCCCGGCCTTAGGCACTTCAGTTCCGGTATCCAGAATTCTACATTCGATGCGTGGATCTTTACGTTTTGGTTATGCCTGTGCTCAGGGGATTATCTTTGGTTTGACTCTTGTGGTTATTTCGGTAATTCAGATTCGTATTTCCAAAAAAATGAAACAAGCATAAGATTATGAATAGCGAAAGTTTAAAATATAAAAGTAAAAGCTTTACCACCGGCGTCTTAATTAACCTGCTCCTTCTTTTAATTGCAGCGGCTTGTGTTTTTCCGCTTGTCTGGATGTTTGGCTCAAGCTTAAAAACTCAAGGCTCGGTTTTCTCCGATATGTCATTAATTCCTCGCGTGCTGCACTGGGAAAATTATTATCGAGCCTGGACCGAAGGAAACTTCGGCACTTATTTTTTAAACAGCGTGATTTACACGGTCTGTGTGGTGGGGGGTATAGTTTTAATTTCTTCTTTGGCGGCCTATGCCTTCTCGCGCTTACAATTTCCCGGGAAGAACTTTTTCTTCTATATGTTTCTGGCGGCAATGATGATTCCGCTTCCGGGGAGTTTTGTTCCTTTATATGTGTTAATGGAGAGATTACATTTGAGGAATACCCCGCAGGGGTATATACTTTGTTTAATTAATGTGGGCTTATCCTTAAGCATTTTTCTGCTGAAAACCTTCTTTGATAGAATGCCCAAAGATTTAGAAGATGCCGCGCGAATCGACGGATGTTCGAAGCTGGGCATCTGGTGGAATGTGGCCCTTCCCCTAGCCCGGCCGGCCTTGGCAGTAATTGTCATCTTTAATTCACTGAATGTCTGGAATGAGTACATCTTGGCCTTAATCCTTTTTGACGATGCCCGCTTTATGCCTTTGCAAGTAGGCCTGGCTACTTTTCACGGTGAGTTTGTTACTCAATATCACCTCTTGATGGCCGGGGTAACGATTGCAGTAATTCCCATCCTTTTGATTTACATCTTTATGCAGAAACACATCGTCAAAGGCCTAACTGCCGGGGCGGTTGTAGGGTAAATTGTGAAAAAAGATTATCTAAAATTTATAATTTGTCTTTTGATTATCTTTCAAAGTGGCTTGGCTTGCGGGCAGCAACAGGAGCTGCAAGATGAGCGTGTTGAGCGTGTCCCGAGCACAATCAAAGAGGAAGGGGAGTTTGAGTTGGAGTCGTTGGAATTGAAGCGCAGGCCTGCCGACAGGTTTGATTTTGGCGATGAATCCTCTGGTTATTTGACCATCAAGGCCTGGGAGGCCTTGGGCAAAAAAGATTGGCCGGCAGTTTTGGCCTATACCCAAAAGTGCATCGAGCTCCATAAAGATGAGGCCAAAAAACAACAAGATTCTCTAAGCGCCTTTCCGCCACAGGATAAACAATCGGCTTTTGAAGTCTTAAATAATGTAGGCACCTGTTATTTTATTCAGGCCGAGGCCCTGATGCGCCAGGAAAAGCTGGAAGATGCCCGCTGGGCGTTTCAATTTATCATTGATAATTTTAAATACGCTCAGTGTTGGGATCCTCGAGGATGGTTTTGGAAGGTGGCCGAGGTCAGCCATGAGAGTATTGATAAAATAAACAAGCTGATCCGCGGTGAGAAGATAGCTGAGGAAGAGGTGAAACCAAAACGCCCGGCATCAAAGCTGGTATTGTTTGATCCTGGCTCTGAAACCATAGTTGATTATGCTAAGTATGGCAAGTTTGAAAATGTGGGCACCAAAGATTACCATTATGTTATTACAGATCAAGCAGCTCTTGCCCGCGCAACCGGCGAAGGAATTTATCCCAATACCTCATCAGTGCGTAAGAACCCAGGCTACATCGCTCTAAAAGGGAGCGAGAGATTAAAAGGCGAGCATTGGGATTTTCTTTACACTGACGATATGCAGGCTAACTTTTATAAATGGAATATGGCTACTGAGCCTCAAGGGGTAAAACAATTCTATATTGCCTTGGTTCTTGAACGCGCCGGCCTGATTGCTCAAGCGATCAAGGCCTATTATGCTATTGTGGTGCATTTTCCAAAAGCTTACGGCTGGACTTATTGGCATACGCCCTGGTATATTGGGCCGGTGGCTGTACATAAAATTAATTATCTCACCAGGCGCAATCCCCAGCTGGGGATGAAATTAATAGGGGCAAAGATTAAAGTTGAGAATTCCTTTGATAATGATATTCGTAATGATATCTTTATTTGCACTCCTGGAAAGTTGGTTCAGGCTGAAGCAGATGAGCTCATTCCAAAACGAGAAGATTTAAGCAAGTTAAAGATTGTTCAGCGTATCGGAGGTAAGCGTATTCAGTTGGTAAAATATGAAAACGGTCATTGGCAATTGTTGGTTGAAGGTAAACCTTTTCCTGTGCGCGCGGTAACTTATACCTCGACAAAAGTGGGCCAAAGTCCGGATGAGGGCACACTGGGCAACTGGATGAAAGAGGATTTCAACGAAAACGGAAAAATTGATGGGCCTTATGACGCCTGGGTGGATAAAAACAAAAATAATACACAGGATAAAGATGAGCCTGCTGTAGGCGACTTTCAATTAATGAAAGAGATGGGCATAAACTCTATCCGCGTTTATCATCATCCGCCAAAGGTAAGCAAAAAATTACTCAGTGATTTATATAAGAACTACGGAATCATGACCATCATGGGAGACTTTCTCGGCGCCTATACGATTGGTACCAAGAAGCTCGATGAGAACGGCAACCCTATTTCTGACAGCGGAGCCAGTTGGTATGATGGTACCGACTACTCAAACCCTCAACACAAGAAGAATATGTTAGCCAGTGTCAGAAAAATGGTCAATGACTTTAAGGATGAGCCCTGGGTTTTGTTCTGGCTCTTAGGCAACGAAAACAATTATGGCGTGGCCAATAATGCCAAGAAAAATCCCCGGGCATATTATGAGTTTGTGAATCAGGCAGCGCAGCTGGTGCACGAGTTAGATCCCACTCGTCCAGTTGCACTTTGTAATGGAGACGTGCTTTTTTTGGATATCTTAGCTAAGGCTTGCCCTGAGGTGGATATCTTTGGCGCCAATGCCTACCGGGGAAAAGAAGGTTTTGGCAATCTCTGGGGTGACGTAAAAGAGCAAATCCAAAAGGCGGTCCTGATTACCGAATATGGTTGCGGAGCCTATTATGAAGGTAAATCCCAAGAGCTGGCCGAAGATGGGCAGGCAGAATATCACCAGGGCAGCTGGGAAGATATCAAGTATAATATGGCCGGATACGGCGCAGGCAATTCTTTAGGCGGGATAATCTTTGAATGGTTGGATGAATGGTGGAAGGCCTATGAGCCGGCGCGCCACGACTGGAAGGGCCAGTTTTATGGCCCGTTCCCTGACGGATTTATGCATGAAGAATGGTTAGGGATTTTGGGCCAGGGCGACGGTTCCCAGAGCCCGTTTTTACGCAAATTGCGTAAGAGTTATCACACATATCAAAAACTTTGGCAGTAACCTAAGAGGAGGTGGTGTGGCACAAGACAACTTTGTGCAGGCGGTAAGATTGTAAATAGGAGGAGGTCCTTGACATCTTTCGTGTCAATGATTTAATTCGTCCCGAAGTTTCGGGACTCATTAAAGGAGATAAAACAGTGAAGAAGAATTTACCATATTTTATTGTCATCGCTGCGCTGATATTCTTGATCATCGGGGTTCTTTCTTCGGGCAAGAAGACGCCGCAGGCGATGGCACCAGATGAAAAACCAATAGAGTTAACTCAAGTTAGCGAGCAAGGCCCTGCTATAGAACTCACTCAGAGGAAACAGGAAGCAGGACTTACTCTAGAACAGACAGAAGGCGTCTCTTCTGTGGAGAAGATATTTAATATCTTTACCGACAAAAGTGCACCCGACAATCACTATGCTGCTTCGGGCTGGATGGGAGATTTCGGAGACATCAATATCAACGAACAATATATGCAGAATCCTCATTCCGGAACAACCTCTATTCAGATCACTTATTCTGCCAAAGAGACTCAAGGCGCCGGTTGGGGCGGAATTTACTGGCAGAACCCCCCGAATAACTGGGGTGAGAGAAGAGGCGGGTTTGACTTAACCGGATACAACAAACTTGTGTTCTGGGCCCGCGGAGAAAACGGTGATGAGGTCGTGGAGAAGTTTAAGGTAGGAGGGATCAAGGGTACCTATCCTGATTCCGTAGAAATAGAAATGGGGCCGGTAACATTGGGTAAAGAGTGGCAGAAATACACGATTAATTTAGTCGGACAAGACCTCTCTTATGTCAGTGGAGGTTTTTCTTGGGTTACCTCAAGCCGTCTTAATCCTAACGGCGCTACTTTTTATTTCGACGACATCAGATATGAATATGAATCAGGCCTAGAAATGGAACTAACCTTAGCCGAGGGAATGCCTTTTGATGTTTACATTGACAGAACATCAGCCTCCAACCACTTTATTGCTTCAGGTTGGATGGGAGATTACGGCGACTTGAAGATTGATGAAGGCTGGACTGCCGACCCTTATTCGGGAACTACCTGCATCAGAATTGTCTATTCCGGCGTTGCCTCACAAGGCGCCCGTTGGGCAGGTATTTTCTGGCAACATCCTCCGAATAACTGGGGCCAGGCAAGGGGTAAGGGTTACGATTTATCAGCTGCTAAGAAACTTACCTTTTGGGCCCGCGGAGAAAAGGGCGGGGAAAGGGTTGAAGAATTTAAAATGGGCGGCATCAGCGGTGATTATCCTGATAGCGATGTTGCCGGTATAGGTCCGGTTGCGCTTACACCGGAATGGAAGCAGTATACTATCGATTTAGCCGGTAAGGATCTCTCACATATCATCGGCGGTTTTTGTTTCGCAACCAATGTGGATGTCAATCCCGATGGGGCTGTGTTTTATTTAGACGACATCAGATACGAATAGGGTAACTTAAGTTAAGGACATAGTGGTAATGAAGAAAGACAAACTCATTCTGACCACGATAATAGTAGGACTGTGTGTAGTTTTACTCGGCGCTACTATATTTAAGTTTGTTGCCGATAAACCCAGCGTGTTCATTCAAAAGACAAAACAGGGTGAGTTTCAACTTTTCGTGGAAAAAGAACCTTATATAATTAAAGGAGTAGTTTATCAACCCGTCCCCATCGGCCAGAACCATCAATATAACTTCTGGGCCGACCCTAATCATCCCTGGAGAGTAGACGCTGCTCTGATGCAAAAGATGCACGTTAATACAGTGCGCTTTTTTATGCCCGGGCCAGATGTTGAACAAACCAAAAAGGTAATTGCCGAACTCCACCAGAATTACCGAATCCGCACTATCCTGGGGCATTGGATGGATTACTGGCGGCCGGGAAATTATGCCGATCCCCAGTACCGCCAGGATTTGACCAACCGCGTTTTAGAGATGGTCAAGGCCTATAAGGATGAGGAAGGGATTTTACTGTGGGTTCTAGGCAACGAAAATAATCTTTCCTGGCATTCGGGAGCGCGCGTTCCCTGGAGTTGCCCCCAGGTAGACAAAATAAAAGACCCCTACAAGAAAGAACTAGCCAAGGCGAAAATCTATTATTCTCTGGTTAACCAGATTGCTCGCGAGATTAAAAAGATAGATCCAGAACATCCAGTAGCCCTGGGCAATGCCGATACCTATACCTTAGAGGTAGCCAAGGAGATTTGCCCGGATGTAGATTTGGTAGCCTTAACCGCTTATCGCGGCAAGACCTTTGGCAACCTCTGGCGCGAGGCTAGGCGCAAGATTGACAAGCCCGTATTGATTTTGGAATTCGGTTGCGACAGCTTTAACGCCAAAACCCAAAAAGAGGACCAACAGATCCAGTCTGTTTTCCTGATTAGCCAGTGGCAGGATATCGCCGGAAACTTCTCCGGAGCCGGAGGTGAAGGAAACGCCTTAGGCGGCTGTATCTTTGAATGGAATGACGAGTGGTGGAAACACGATGAGATTATGCCGGCTAGCTGGTATGTGCATAATACTGAAGGGGACTGGTCAGGCGGCGGGTATTATTTTGACATTGATACTGAAAGCAATCTGAATATAAACGAAGAATGGTGGGGGATTGTTGCCTTTTCCCCGGAGTTAGAGCAGAAAATCAACAAGCGTATTCCCCGCAAGGCCTATTACGAATTACAAAAATTGTGGCAATCTGAACCAAATTAACTTGCAGGAAGGGGTATATGAAAGGGATAGTTACAATAAGTATTGCTATTTATATTGGCTTAATTTTTAATATGTCTACATTTGCATTTGCAGAAGTGGCAAGTGCGGCTGATGCGTTGTTTGAGCTGGGACAGCAATATTACGAGCAGGGTAATTACAAGGATGCCCTGCATGAATTAAAAAAGGCGCTTTTGGCGAATCCCGATCATGTCCAGGCCTTCACCTATATTCAGATTATTGAGCAGGAGCTTGGTTTAAGCGAAGAAGAAATTAGCCGCGAAGAAGCAAAAGAAGGAGGAAGTCCTTAAGTGAAGTACGGACATTTTGCGAGTGATGGTTTAGAGTATGTAGTAACCACGCCGAAGACGCCTCGGCCCTGGATTAATTATTTAACTAACGAAAAATACTGCGCAATTATTTCGCAGACTGCCGGCGGCTACAGTTTCTACAAGGACTGCCGCTCAGACAGGATTACGCGTTGGCTCCCGGAGAGTTGGCACTTCGACCGCCCGGGACGCTACGTTTTCTTCAGAGATGTTTCCACAGGTGATTGCTGGAGCCCGACTTACCAACCTATGCGCAAACGTTTAAGCGGTTTCGAATGTCGGCACGGTTTGGGATATACCAAGATTAAATCCCAATATAAAGGAGTTGAGGTAGAAGTTACCTATTTTGTTCCGCGTAAGGATAGCTGTGAAGTCTGGCTGGTAAAGGTTACCAACAAGAACAAAAAAACAAAAACGTGTGAGGTCTTTCCTTATATAGAATGGCTCTTGGGTGATTATCATCTGGAGTTACGTTACCGCAATATTATGAATTTATATAATCGCGTCTGGTTTGACAAACAGAGCAAACTTATTCTGGCCAGAAAAACCGCCGCCTGGGGCGACTTTAATATCAAGCCTTTTACAGATCTGGCTTTCTTTGGCTGTTCCCTTGCAGTGACAGGTTATGCCACGCGCAAAGACGCCTTCTTAGGTAAATTCAATACCGAAGAAGACCCGCAAGCGGTAATAGGCGGTCATTTTAAAAATATAGATTTTTGTTCCGGCGAAGACGGCATTGGTTGCCTGCGTCATAGATTGACTATTAGTCCGGGCAAAACTGTTCAGTTTAGCGTGATTATGGGTCAGGAGGAGTCTTTAGCCGGCGCAAAACAGCTGGTAAAAAAATACCGCAAGATTGCCAAGGTAAAAAAAGAATTAGAAGAGGTGCAAAAACTCTGGAGGGGCCGGATCCTGGATAATATTACAGTCCAAACACCGGATAAAGAGTTTAACCTGATCATGAATGTCTGGGTGAAGTATCAACTCTATATCTGTAACTTCTGGTCGCGCTCACCTTCTTTTTATCATGAAGGTTCAGGCGGCCGCGGTTATCGCGATTGTTGCCAGGACAGTGAGGCTATTGTCTCCATCGCCCCGGAGTTAACCCGCAAAAGAATTTTAACCTTGGCTACTTTAATCCGTAAAGACGGCACCAGCGCCCCCGGATTTAGCGGAGAAGGAAAACCTCAAGGGCACCGGCCGAATAAAGACCATCAGATTTGGCTGAGCACCACAGTAGGTTCTTATATTAAAGAAACCGGTGACAAAAAGATATTATTGAAGAAGTTGCCCTATCTTAAGGACGGCTGGATTGGCGGGTGGGAAATAGATGAGCGGTTTAAAGGCCCATCCCGGTTCCAGGGAAGCGCAACACTGTTTGAACACTTAGAGCGCAATTTAAACTTTTGCTTCGGCGACGTGGGAAAGCGTGGTTTTCCTTTAATCGGCCACGCCGATTGGAACGACGCTATTGATGCGGCGGGAATAAAATTAAAAGGCGAAAGTGTCTGGTTGGCCCAGGCCCTGGTCCGTTCTTTAAAAGAATTAGCTGAACTCGCTCTTTTAATTGGTAAGAATAAAAAGGCAGATGAGTTTTTAGATAAGGCAAAGGTGATGACTAAGCGGATCAACAAATACGGCTGGGACGGCGCCTGGTACAGGCGAGGCTTTACTGATGACGGTTCAGTCTATGGCTCAAGTAAAAATAGTGAAGGTAAGATTTACTTAAACAGCCAATCCTGGGCTATACTTTCCGGTGTAGCGCAAGGTGAGCGGCTGAAGAAAGTCTTGCGTTCAGTGAACAAATATTTAGACGGGCCGCATAGCCTGGCTTTGTTTTACCCGGCCTATTCTAAGTTCAATCGTAAGCTTGGCAGAATTAGTATGTTTGCCGAAGGCACCAAAGAAAATGCGTCTGTCTTTTGCCATGCCGCTACCTTTATGGCCGTAGCTTTTTGTCTGGCCGGAGAGGGAGAGCGGGCCTATCAGGCGATGAAGAAGATTATGCCTTCAGCCCAAGCTGATTATGATTTGTATAAAACCGAGCCTTATGCTTATGCCGAATACTTAGTGGGACCGGAGCATCCTTATCTTTACGGCGAAGGCGCCTTCACCTGGATTACCGGCACCGCCGGCTGGAATTTTATGAGCGGCACTGAGTATATCTTAGGTGTTCGGCGGGAATTTAACGGATTGCGTATTGATCCTTGTATTCCTAAAAACTGGCATGGCTTTAAAGTCAAACGATCCTTTAGAGGAAGCGTTTATGAAATAGAAGTACAAAATCCTCATCGTGTATGTCGGGGGGTGAAGAAAGTCTCAGTAGACCACGGGCCGATAAAAGGAAACCTGATACCTGTCTTTTCCGACGGAAAGACGCACAAGATTAAGGTGGTAATGGGATGAACCAAGGGGCCTTAGGGTTAGACCTCTAATAAAAAAGAGGGGGTCGCAATGAAGGAGGCAAACACTAAAGAGATGGAAAAAAGACAGTTTCCGCGTTTAGAAAAAACCTTACCGGTAAAATTTAATCTGCCCGATATTCCTGAAGGGTCCGGCGTTTTTGAGGCCTTAAGCAGAAACATAGGCGCAGGAGGGGTGTTTATTGAAACTGACCTTGTGCATGATGAAGGGTTTGCCCTGGATAAAGAGAAATTATTGAATTTAGAAATAGAGCTTTTAGGCCAGGCCAAGAGAATAAAACCTCGGGCCAAGATTGCCTGGATTAGTAAAAAGTCGCGCACCCCCCGCAAGACCAGAAGCGGTATTGGCGTGAAGTTTATTCAGATTACCGCCGAGGAAAAAAGAGCGATTTCAGTGTTTATTTCTCAGGAGATGCTTCAGCAGGCCGGGGTAATCGAAAAAGCTATTCCGGCCATCTCCCGCGAGCACCGCTTAAGCGACAGAAATCGCCGCAACCTGCAAATATTAGATATCATCCGTAAAAATAGATTAATCTCCCGCGCTGAGATTTCCAAGGATACCGATATAAACATAGTTACGGTTTCTAATTACATTGACACCTATCTTAAGAAAGGCCTGGTTTTTGAACGGGGGCTGGATATCTCCTCAGGCGGTCGCAGGCCGGAACTGATTGAGATCAATCCTCAGTATGGATATGTGCTCGGTGTAGATTGCGGCTCCTTAAATAAAATGCAGACTACAATGCAGGCAGTGGTAACCGATTTTACCGCCCGCATCTTAAGCAATGTGCGGAAGAAAAGAGAGAGTGAGGAAAATGAAGATTCAGTTGAGGTCTTAAAAGATTTAATTGATCAGGCCTTAGCCAGCAGCCATGTGCAAGTAGAGAAGATTAGAGGAATTGGTTTGGGTATCCCCGGGATAATGGATAAATTCGGCGGCACTGTGCGCAATCCCGAAAGTGGAACTGCCTTTGCCAATTATGTCACTATCAAGAAAGGGCTGGAGGAAGAATTTAAGCTGCCCGTATTTATTGAAAACAGCGCCTCCTGCGCTTTAGTGGCTGAGAAGTGGACAGGCCTAAGTTTAGAGGTAAAATCCGCCGACAACATTATCTATATTTTCTCTGAACACCAAAGTGCGATAATGCTCAAAGGGGAACTCTATACCGGCTCCAGTAAAAGCGCCGGACAATTAAACTTAGCCCAAGATTTAGAAAAAGAACAAAAATATAGCGGTCCGGTTGCCTCAGGCACAAGATTAGGCGCTAAGATTGCCGGACTGATTAATCTGTTGAATCCGCAGGTAATAATAGTCGGGGCAAATTTTAGCCGGTTGGGGGATGTATTTTTGGATACACTGCGCCATAGCGCAGCTGGTCTAGCCCACCGAGAGGCCTTACAGCAGGTGCGCATAATTGCGGCTACCTTGGCAGAAGAGGCCGTAGCCTTAGGTTCTGCCTCTTTAGTCATTGAAGCTGCCTTTGCCAACATTTAGTTGTTGCAATTATTTTGCAATTTTGTTATATAATATATACAATAGGAATAGAATAGTTACTAAAAGCGTAAAGAGAAGCCAAAGGAGAGGGGAATGAAAACAAAGATTCTTTTAATTTCCTTAGGAATAATTTCTCTACTTGCTGTGGGATTAGCTGCCTGGATTTATTTATCTGCCCAAACAGAGGTTGCCCGATACGCTAAAGAACAAACCGAGTTAGAAAAACAAGGCGACTACCTTCAGGAAAAATTAGATGCCCTTGAGAAAGAATCCCGCCACTGGCAAAGCAAATCCGAGGAAATAACCTCAGCCCTAAACAGACTGGGCAAAGAATATACCCTGCTGCAAACCCAGTACGATTCCCTGCTTAAAAAAAAGGACTCATTGGCCAAAGAAAGTGAAAGCTTAAAAACTCAAGTAGAGAGGTTGGGTAAGGTTTATTCAAAGCAAAAAGAGAGGGTCAAAATAAGCGCTACGGATCAGTTCTTAAGCTCTCTTTTGGAAGAAAAGGCTACTCAGGAAGTAAAGATAGACGACTTAAAAGCAAGAATCTCTGCTCAAGAAGCGCACCTGGAAGATTTACAGAGGCAGATGCTCCCTTCCCTGGAGAA